>NZ_JAIXST010000221.1 GCF_027484545.1 Runella sp.
AAAGGCAAAAACGAAGGGCAATGGCTTGGTCCCCAAAAGGTTCTCGAAATCTTGCCATCGCAACCGCATATTTCAAAATACCTGCCTAATATAGTTTGCACAAATTATTTACAGTAACCAATTTTATGTAAAAATATTCCTAAAATGGAAAGAATATTCTACTAATTGTTTATGTATTTCTTTTTATACTCCTATTTTGAAAATATTTTTAGACAATTCAGCTTCTTTTGTAGAAGTACTGTTTTTTTAGACGGAATAACTAAGATACATCGCGTTCCCTGTTAAAAAAGGTACCTTCCATGGAAAAAACAGGTCTTTGACTGAGAATATTTGGAATTTCGTAGCTTAACGTTGATTTTTGGTATATTAATGTTTAAAGAAGAAAACTCAAAACCTTTTTTTACTCAACACTCTAACCCCTTATAGTAATTGTAATTCTTTGTACTTAAAAGACTCATAAACGTTCTAAAAGATTTAAACCCGATTCTGCACTTCTCAAAGGAAGTGTTTGTTGTTTACCTGTCACTCCCAATAGAGGATACGTTCGACTTATCTACTGATACGTTCGTATTGTTCTTTCGTATATGTGGTTATGCTCTCCTTTTAGCTGTTGAAAACTCTAAAACCAGTATTCTATTGACCTCTTTAATTACAAATTCGAAGAAAAAGCTATTATTTGAAGTTTCCTGGGAGATATGTAACCAGATAGGGGGAATCTACACCGTTATTCGATCAAAGGTTCCTTCCATGATTGAAAAATGGGGAGATAGATACTGCATGATCGGGCCTTTTTTTGCGAAACAGGCAGCCGAGGATTTTGAGCCGATTTACCAGTTGGATGATTCCCCAATAGGCAGAGTCGTTAGAAAGTTACGCAGTATGGGATTGACTGTACATTACGGATATTGGTTGTTAGTGACGGGTAAGCCCAAAGTACTGTTGTTCGATATTAAGAGTATCCGGTCAAGAATTGACCAAGCCAGGTCTGATTTTCAGGAAGATCATCAAATTCGAGATTTTAGTTCTGACGAGCTCGTGAATCAAGTAATGGCTTTTGGGGAAATGGTTCGACTCTTTCTCGTCGAATTTGTGGCCGAAACCAGCCCTTTTGAAGAAGTTGTTGCTCATTTTCATGAGTGGATGTCAAGCAGCGGTTTACCGAAATTGTACGCGGACAAGGTAAATATTGCCACTGTATTTACTACCCATGCGACTCTATTAGGGCGCTATATAGCCCAAAACGAATCAACGTACCGCAGCAAGCTCGAAAAGTTTAACTGGCTACAGGAAGCACGTCGTTACGGGATTGAAGCACAGGTGACCATTGAACGAATGGCGGCTCAAAGCGCCGGCACTTTTACTACCATCAGCGACATTGTAGCTCAGGAATGTATTCATTTTCTGGGAAGAGTACCTGATTTAGTAACGCCAAACGGTATAAAACTGGAGCATTTTGCTCAATACGAACTGGAGACTTTACACCATAAAAACCGTAAGCACATCCATAAATTTGTCATGGGGCATTTCTTTCCGAGTTATACATTTGACTTAGATAAGACCATTTATTTTTTCAGTTCGGGGCGGTATGAATATAAGAATAAAGGGTTTGATATGACTCTCGAAGCTCTTACTCTTTTGAATAAAAAAATGAAAAAAGCGCGAATGAACACTACTGTGGTGATGTTTATCATCACTAATCAGAAGGTGCGTTCGATTAATGCCGGCGTGATCAATTCACACGTGATACTCAATGAACTGGAAACAACCTGTAAATCCATTCAAAAAGAAGTAGGAAATCGGTTGTTTAGAAGTGTAGTTTCGAGCAGCGATACGCAATTTCCCGACCTCAATGATTTTGTCGATGAATCGGTCAAGTATAAAAGAGGAAGGACAATCCTGAATTGGAGAACCGAAAAATTGCCCGCTTATGTAACGCACGATATGGTGGAGGAAGATGATATTGTTGATTATTGTCGTCGGACCAACCTGATTAACAATCGGTTAGACAAAGTTAAGGTGGTCTATCATCCCGAATTTATTAACGTGTCCAACCCTTTGTTTGGTCTTGATTACGGGCAGTTTGTTTGCGGATGTCATTTGGGGATTTTTCCCAGTTTTTATGAGCCTTGGGGGTATACTCCTCAAGAATGTGTGGTCAGGGGAGTTCCTACCGTGACGAGCAACCTTTCAGGTTTTGGCCATTATATTACTCAAACCATGCCCAATCACGATGAACGGGGCATTTATGTGGTGAATCGTGAATCGCAAACGTACCCAGAATCAGTGGAACAGTTGACTGACATTATGTACCGGTTTGTGAAAATGATGCGCCGTAACACGGAGGATAAAGTGGATCGGATTCGGGCAGAAAATGGCTTGGAAAAATTCAGTTGGCATAACATGCGAACTCATTATGACACGGCTCACGAAATCGCGTTGAAACGAAAAAAAAATATGCCCAGGTCGTCTGCATTGCAAGTAGAATTGGGCGAAGTTTATTGAAAAACCTTTAACATATAGTTCATCTTTATTCCTAAGTTTTATGTCAAAGAAAGTTTTGGCCATCCTGTCTGAGTACGGATACTGGGGTGTCGAATTAGTAGGCCCCCTCGAAAAGTTGGAGGCTGCCGGCTACACCGTTGAATTTATGACGCCTAAAGGTAAAAAGGCGCAGGCATTACCACCAAGCTACGATACTACCTACGTAGATCCACCGCTTGACGTGTGCGTGACTACTCCCGAAGCAGCCGAAAAAGTAAAAGCATTTGAAGCGACCAATCGCTTGGAAGCGAGACGCAATTTGTCAGAAGAGCTGCCGGAAAGACCTTATTTCTCCACTCCGAATTTCCTCAGAGCTTTTGAGCAATACTATGCTGACCTGAAAGTGGCTCAGGAAAAACTCACCGAAGAATACGCGGCACTCCTGTTGGTAGGCGGAAGCGGCCCGATTATCGACATGGTAAATAATCAACGCGTCCATGATTTGATTTTGGGTTTCTACAAGAAAAATATGCCGATTGGGGCCATTTGTTACGGGGTAGCTCCGCTGGTTTTTGCCCGCGACTTCAACGAACGCATTTCCATCATTAAAGGCAAACACGTGACCGGTCACTGCATTGAGTACGATTACCACGACGGTACGGGCTTTTTGAATACCGACTTGAATATGGGGCCTCCACCGTATTGTTTGGAATATATTTTGGCGGATGCGGTAGGACCGGAAGGTCAGTTCCACGGAAATTTTGGAAAAGAAACGTCAGTGATCGTTGACTATCCATTCATTACGGCGCGCTCACTTCAGTGTTCATTTGAGTTTGGCGATCAGTTGGTAGAAGTACTTGATAAAGGCGTAAAAAGATATGGGTGGTAAAACAGGAAACCAGAAAATCGTTGAGCAGTTCCTGGCCGACGGTATGGACTTTATGTTTGGAAATCCGGGTACGGTTGAACAGGGTTTCCTGGATGCCGTGGCTGAATATTCCGAAATGAAATACATTTTAACGCTTCAGGAAAGCATCGCGGTAATGATGGGCGATGGGTATGCTCGCTTTTCACAACGCCCTACGCTTGTTCAGCTTCACAGTTCTCCCGGTATCGGCAACGCCGTTGGGGCGCTCTATCAGGCCAAAAGGGGCCATGCTCCATTGGTGGTGATTGGCTCGGATGCGGGTACGCAGTACATGAACATGGATTCGCAAATGGCCAACGATCTGGTGGCTATGATGGCACCCGTTACCAAATTTGCGACCGTAGCACTATCGTCAAAATCATTACT
>NZ_JAIXST010000133.1 GCF_027484545.1 Runella sp.
GGGGGCATCTTTCGGGTGTATTACACATCAGGTAGGTTATTTAGGTTCTTGGTAAAACAAAAATAACACCCCGATTGCCCCTTACAAAATCAGCACCATAATTGGCGCACTACCAAAAAAACAACATTCCCCCATTGGGGGACAGGGGGCCATGAAAACCATCCTTATCTTTTTTGTTCGGGCGTATCAGGTGGTGCTTTCGCCGTATTTGCCCAATTCCTGTCGGTATACACCCACCTGCTCGCAGTATATGATTGAGGCAGTGCAGAAGCACGGCGTGCTCAAAGGCGGATGGATGGGCCTCAAGCGCACCGGCAGTTGTCACCCGTGGGGCGGGCATGGGTATGATCCCGTACCATAAGTGAGTGTCAAGTAAAGAATGCAGAGTGTCGAATTTTGAATTATAACTATGAAATACCCCCGCAAACTTTCCTCTGGTGCTAACAATACCGTGATTGTGCTTTCGGATACGGAAGTAGCCAAACTGTTTACGGGCGATACGTGCTCGGATATTGGCTCAGAAGCCGAAAAGATGAAGTTTGCCAATGCAGTCAATGAGTTGATAGTCAAGTTTGTACGTTTAGATTACAATGAAGAGCTACAAGCCGAAATGCTCGTGATGGAACGCCTGCGCCCCATGGACTACTGCGCCTACGAAGTGGAAATACGTGAGTTGTGGCTGGATGTATTTGAAGACGAACTCTATGCGCTGCATCAAGCGGGATTTGTTCATCGGCATTTAATACGTTCTTCTGATAGTGGCGGTTTGGCCTTTGATAATATTTTGCTGACTGAACAGGGTTTACGCCTGATTGATGTGGGCATCTCCGCCCTGCGCTCGCAGGTGGGGAACGTGATTTTTAAGAAATATGTGGAAATAGAGCTACAGGAAATGAAGATATTCAGAACCTATTTTTTAAATAGATAACTTCTCCAATAGGGAAAATAATGGCTTAAACTGAATTTTTACTTAGTTTTGGCCCATTCTAACACAGAAAAAAGATGCTAAAACGTATCCATATTGAAAACTTCAAAAGCCTAAAGAATGTTACTCTTGACTTACAACGAGTGAATGTATTGATAGGGCCTAATAATTCAGGAAAAACGAATGTGTTGAAGGCGTTGGAGTTGTCGTTAAATAGTCATAAATTATTTAACTTATCTCAAAGCCAAAAATCAAGGCTACTTTATAATTTAGAATTTAATAATATTCCTAAAATCTTGATAAAGTATATACACAAAGATTTTAGCGGTCTTTTAAATGAAGCAACTCGTGAAATAGACATTTATACATTAAAGGCACCTTGGGCAAGATTTAATGAACCGCAAGGTAATTTAGCATTCCATTTTGAGAAGGAGTTTAATGATATCACACTATATTTCATTAACCCACATCTCCTCAAAAAGTCTTATCCGCTTCTGTCTGGTAATCAAATAGTTAACGAAGATGCCTCTAATCTGGTAGCCTTTTCAGATTTTCTACGTGACCAGCATCCTGATTTGTTTCAAAAAATACAGTCAGATTTGAGCATGTGTATTCCTGAGCTTACTCAAATCAGATTTGAAAATGTTACACCAACTGAAAATGATGTGAAGATTTTTGGGGATAAAACATTCAAAAGACTGGGACTATTTGACAAAACTCACAATACCGTTTTCTGGTCTGATGAACTGCCTGAAGGCGTATTATATTTCTTGGCTTTGCTTTGTATTATTCACCAACCTAATCTACCAAAACTATTATTGTTGGAAGAACCCGAACGGGGCATTCATCCTCGTAGAATCAAAGAGGTTATTGGATTTATTAAGCAATTGGCTTACGAAAAAGAAATACAGGTAATCCTGACGACACATAGTCCATTGGTATTGGAGGAGTTTGCAGAAACGCCCGAAAGTGTATTTATTTTTGATAAAAACGAAGAAGGAGCTACTTCCATTAAAAACTTACAAAAAGATGTCATTAGCCTGAAAATGCAGAACGAGCCAAAAAAGGCATGGAAGCTGTAAATTATACAGATGCATTGGGCGAAAATTGGACCATTGAATTTTTGGGAGGTGTGCCGAAATGAGAACAATTAAATACGGTTTTTACGGGGAAGAGGATGCTCAAAAGATTTTCCTTAAAAATTATTTGCGACACTTCTCCGGTGTGAATTTTGAACAGGACGAAGACTTTTGCCGTCGCTACCGTGCCCGAAATAAAAAGCAGGTAGATGAAAAATTTCGAATGGTTAGTCAGGAAGGCTTTTTGTGGTATCAGCATGATGTGTTTTTTGTAGGCAGAGATTTAGATAATCATTTGCAAAAAGACTACACTGAAAAATTTACGTGGTTTCAGGAGTGTTCGCACGACAGACAAAAAACGCTTTTTATGATTCCTGTTCAGTGTATCGAACACTGGCTTTGGTATTTGAAAATCAAACAGGATAATCCGAAATTGACTAAAAATGAATCGTTAGAAATGAAACCTCGACCTGACGCAAAACGAGCGATTTATGGGATGCCTGAAGCGATTAATGCAGTTTCTAATCCCATTGTAAATGAACTCACTATGCAATTTGAGATTGAATGGTTAGAAAGTCGTTCAGATAGTTTTCGTCATTTTCATCAGCAAGTACAATTATTTTTGACCCAATTTGTTAGCTAATCCATGCCTGCAACGCTGCCCCTTTTTTTGATAATGGCCCTTTCCTCCGTCGTGGTGGGGGTTTATTTAGAACGTAAAATTTCTGCTTTTATCCAAGACCGCATGGGGCCGATGGAAGTGGGGAAATGGGGTTTGCTGCAACTCATCGCCGATTTACTCAAACTCCTCCAAAAAGAAGATATTGTACCCACCGCCGCCGATCGTAAACTGTTTCTGCTTGCACCGTTGGTGATATTTACGGCCATTTTTGCGGGCTATGCCGTCCTGCCGTTAAGTCCTGATTTACAGGGCTCCACGGCACCGGTGGGAATTTTCTACCTGATGACCATTATTTCCGTGGATGTGATTGGGATTTTGATGGCGGGTTGGGGCTCCAACAACAAGTTTGCTCTGTTTGGGGCGATGCGCTCCGTGGCCCAAATCGTCTCCTACGAAATTCCTTTGGGTTTAACCGTTTTGTGCGTCGTAATGACTGCTCAAACGTTAGATTTACAAACCATAAGCTACCAACAGGGCCTCTATTCTGACGAAACCGTTTACCTTTTCGGGCTCAAATCATTGGGCATTGATATTACCCACATTGGCGGCTTTTTGAGTTGGAACATCATCAAAAGCCCGTTTCTGATGGTGGCTTACATTGTCTTCTTTATCACGACCTTAGCCGAGTGTAACCGCGCTCCGTTTGACATTCCCGAAGGGGAATCTGAGTTGGTGGGTGGTTTTCACACTGAGTATTCGGGGATGCGTTGGGCGTTGCTGTTTCTGTCCGAATATGCCATGATGTTGTTGGTGTCGCTTTTGGGGGCTATTCTGTTTTTGGGAAGTTGGAATACGCCACTGCCCAACATCGGTCCCATTCGCCTTGCCGATTGGACGAGCGGGGCACCGGGTACGATTTGGGGCAATGTGTCGGGGGCTTTTTGGTTGATTTTTAAAGCAGGGTTCGCCATTCTGATTCAAATGTGGGTTCGCTGGACTTTTCCGCGCCTGCGCGTGGACCAACTCATGTTTTTGTGTTGGAAAGTGCTGACACCCGTGGCTTTAATCCTGTTTTTGATCTGCGGCGTTTGGCGGTTGCTGATGGTGTAATTGAGTAAAAGCCGGGCGGAATATATTTCCCGCCCGGTTTCTGAATTATGTATTAGTGAGATTTTATTGTTTTACCTCTGCAGGATTCAAGTTACAAATGCAACTTCTTGATGGTTAGTTAATTGATTAAAAATTTGATTTGGTGTTTGAAAATCATGTCTTTTTCTTGGCCTGTTATTAAGTTCATTCTCTACAAA
>NZ_JAIXST010000294.1 GCF_027484545.1 Runella sp.
GTAAACAGGCTCAAAAATATCAAGCGTCAGATGTATGGAAGAGCGAGTTTTGAGTTGCTCCGCAAAAGAGTCATCCTGATGGGAAACCCCGACTTTCACCAAATGTGACGATGAACCATGAAGCTGTACCTCGAATTTTGCTTAAATGAGGCTTTTGAAGACGTTAAGAAAAAGACAAAATTTTGAAGTGAAAAAACCTAAAAAGTAGGATGATATTCATTTATCAGGTAACTGAATATCATTCCAGAGGGCCATTATTAAATCTATTTTGTATAAAAATATCGCTCCTTGTCTTAACGCGCCAGAAGCATCGTCCCCGTTTTAACAAAGTATTTGCCTAATGAATCTGTGATTTCGAGACGATACACGTACGTTCCTTCTACGGCGGGTTGTCCATTTACCGTACCATCCCAGCCCTCTATCGCATTAGCCGTTTCGAAAAGAACCTGTCCCCAGCGATTGTAAATAATCAGCCGCGACTTATCCATAAATTGTCCTTTTGGAGCAAATTTATCATTCATATTATCACCATTTGGCGAAAAAGCATCGGGGATAAACACAATTGCATCGCGTGTAAAGACGTAGAAATTAGAGAAGCTAATCAGTGATTTATTGGACGGATAAGCCTTGATTCGATAATGAAATAATTGTTGGTCAGGATTATAGAGACTTGGGTCAAAACTGGTATTCCCACCTAAGGGTTCTTCCTGAACAGGATCCCCCTGTTCGTTATACACTTCCAGCCAATACACTCCTACATGCATTAAAAACGGAGATTCTGCTGTCCAATCAACCGTTGTGTTGGTGTTTGAATACAAGCGTATGGAGCAAATAGGTTCGGTAGGTTCTGAGCGATTCCCGCACGAATTTTCATATTGAATCTTATAACAGTAAGATTGAGCGGCAGGGTCAGCGGTATCGTCCTGAAAAGTAAGCGTATTGTCCTTAACGCCCACTTCTTTAAAATCGCTGCTTCCGTTTTCTGCACGTAAAAATATTGTTTTGAATTTTGCGGGCGTTGTTCCCGAAGCCGGCGGGGTTGCACGAAGTTCAATTTTTTGTTCTGTTTCCAATACCGATACAAACGCATTTTGTACCACCGAGGGAGTTTCGTTTGAGATGGCTTTGACACAACGCAAAGGGGAAACTGACTCTACTCCATTTGCTAGTAACACCGTCATCTGATAACAATACTGCTCATTGCAAGTCACATTTCGGTCAATGGTTGTCGTAGTGGTAATAGTGCTGATACCGCCCAGACTGACACTATTCCGCGTTAAACGATAACTTTGAAACCCCGCCGCCTTTGGGTATTCTTTCCAAGACAACGCATTTTGACGATTTTGAGCTACTGCGTCCAAATTTGTCGAACATACTTCGTTGGAGATGACGGCGGCATTGTCGCAACCATCATTGGCACTGAGCCGAAAACAATAGGTATTTTTATTGGCGTTAACATCTCTAACGGTAATGGTGGTAGTATCATTGGTGGTCATCAACTGACCTGTATTCTTGAAAGTGCCGCTTCCGTCGTTTACCTGTACTTCTGCCGTTGCCCCCTGCGAACCTTTCACAAGTACATCCACCAATCCATCAGTACGGGCAGCCACTTTACGAATCGCTACCGCTGACAGGTTGGTCGTACTCAATATGACAGAGGTAGAAGGTTTTGAACAACCTAACGATTGTCCTGCAACCGAGCCTACTACAGAAATTGTTGCCGCGTTGGTATTGGCAGGGTAGCTAAACGAAGCCACCATCGTGGCAGCTTTCGGAAGTTTAGAAGTAACATTTCCACCCCAATTGATGATGAACTCATCATAACGTTGCGTGGATGAATCTGCAGGAATCGTTACCTGTACTTTTCCGCCACTGCACGCTTTTACCGTAAAATTAGGTGGATAATAAACCTCTACAGATTTACACGCCACTGAGCCCGAACCATTACTGCCGAGTTGCAATATTCGATAGCTTCCCTGCCGCAAATAAGTAAAATCGGCTGTAGCCGTAAAATCCGCTGGTTTAGGGTCGCCTCCGGTGTAATTATAATTATATTGAACATTAAGAGCCGTCGTATTTTGCACTGTTATTTTAGTGCCTGCACATACTCTTACAGGATCTAAGTCCAGATTATTGACTTTAAATCCTCCTTTGGACGTGCCTGCGGGGGGTGTATCACAATAATTTTGCCCATAACTGTGTTGTAGGATACTTAAAAAGCAAAAAAATAAAAGATATGATTTCATGGATTTGTGATTTCCGATTTCCTTCCCGCCAAAGAACGTATCTTTGCCGATGGTTGTTTCACTAACAAACTTACCACATTCTGATATAAGCGGAATCGTAAACATAAAACGTTGTTTTTAACAAACTATTTTTATCTGATACATGGATAGCAATAATAATACCAATTCCATCCGGTTGGACTCTATCGAAGATGCAATTTCTGATATTCGGGATGGTAAAATCATTATCGTAGTAGATGATGAGGATCGCGAAAATGAAGGAGATTTTATCTGTGCCGCCGAAAAGACAACTCCCGAAATGGTCAATTTTATGGTCAAAGAAGGACGCGGCCTGATGTGTGCTCCTTTGACGGTAGAACGTTGCGAGGAATTAGGACTTACAATGATGGTGGGTGACAATACATCTACCCACGAAACACCTTTTACGGTATCGGTAGACTTATTAGGCCACGGATGTACTACAGGCATTTCAGCCTCCGACCGCTCTAAAACAATTCAGGCATTAGTCAATCCCGATATCAAACCCGAAGAATTAGGGCGTCCGGGACATATTTTCCCGCTTCGCGCTATGCCGGGCGGCGTATTGCGTCGTACGGGTCATACCGAAGCAGCTATAGATTTTGCAAAGTTGGCGGGTCTTAAACCGGCCGGTGTACTTATTGAGATTTTGAATGAAGACGGTACCATGGCTCGTTTGCCTCAACTGCGTGTATTGGCCGACAAATTTGGCATGAAGTTGGTCTCTATCAAGGACTTAATTGAATATAGATTGCATATTGAATCGCTCATCAAGCGCGAAATCGCGGTCGATATGCCTACCGAATGGGGCCACTTTGATTTAATCGCTTTTCGACAAATCAATACTGATGAATTGCACTTAGCATTAACGAAAGGTACTTGGGAAAAAGATGAACCTGTATTGGTACGAGTTCACTCTTCCTGCGCTACCGGTGACATTTTCGGCTCGTGTCGGTGCGATTGCGGTGCTCAACTCCACGCTTCTATGGAAATGGTGGAACGCGCTGGAAAGGGCGTTGTGCTTTACATGAATCAGGAAGGAAGAGGCATTGGTTTAGTCAATAAATTGAAGGCGTACAAACTTCAGGAAAATGGCTTGGATACCGTAGAAGCCAACATTGCTCTTGGTTTTAAAATGGACGAACGTGACTACGGTGTAGGAGCGCAGATTTTACGTGATTTAGACTTAACCAAAATTAAGTTAATTTCCAATAATCCTAAAAAACGGGCCGGATTGATGGGTTATGGACTGGAAATTATTGATATTGTCCCCATGGAAATGACTGCAAACCCCCACAATGAAGATTACCTCCGCACCAAGCGTGACAAAATGGGGCATCGCCTTACTCAATTTGCGACCGTGAAAGAAAACTAACCAATCCAATCACATACAGATTACAACAAAAGAGTCCCGAGTTAAACTCGGGACTCTTTTGTTGTAAAACCAATGCAACTATTTCTAAAATAATACCGCCCGAATTACCAAAGGACTGGAAGTCGGATAGATATTTTCGGCAGGATAGCTTGGGTTAACGAGGTTATTATAGCTAAGGTTGTACAACACCATCAAATTAAATGCCCGAATAAAACGTCCTCCGATTGGCGTAGAATAAGAGGCTCCAACCATCGCTGAGTTAATCCATTTTCTCCGAGTGATACCGTTGTTTGAATAATCCAAGTATTGTACATTGAGCGACTCGTATTCGGCATTAAGATTGATACTTTCGTATACTTTAAACATCCCGAAAACCCGCCCACCGTAATTATCATAACTGCTTTTATTGGTAGGCGAATAGCGAATTTGAGTATATTGGTAACTCAATCCCCCTCCTAATGCCAGCCGTTCCGTCACTTGATACCCGGCGATGGGTGATACTCCAATACTGGTGACTGTACCAAAGGAAAGCGGACCAACACTTCCTCCCAATCTTATTTTATCTAATGGAGATGGTGGGCGTGGGGGGGCTTTGCGCGGCGGTTCGTTTAAAACTTTTATCGGGCCATCCTGTTCACGCACAGGCGGAGGTGCATCGGGATTAGCCGTTTGGGCCGCCGCTGATACGGAGAGCAGTAATCCCATGGCTATCACTAAATAGGTTGTTCTCATGGTTTTATTATAAAAAAGGGTATATTACTGATTACGTTAGA
Organism: Runella sp.; assembly: GCF_027484545.1. GTDB lineage: Bacteria > Bacteroidota > Bacteroidia > Cytophagales > Spirosomataceae > Runella. The sequence goes on from NZ_JAIXST010000294.1 coordinate 4,413, forward strand.
AAAGCAAATTCCGTTTCAAAAACGAAAAATTAGTAGGGCTATTGCATCGTAAGCTGGTGGAAAACCTCCTCTAAAGATTTGCCTTCACTTTGCAATTCTACCAAGGTACGATTCGCCACAATTTGCCCCCGATTAATAATAACGGCACGGTCGCAAATGGCCTCCACTTCCTGCATGATATGCGACGAAAACAGCACCGTTTTTTCTTTCCCGACGGCCTTGATGAGGTTACGAATTTCCACAATTTGATTCGGGTCCAAGCCCGTCGTGGCTTCGTCCAAAATCAAAACAGGCGGGTTATGAATCAGAGCCTGAGCCAAGCCTACCCGCTGACGGTAGCCCTTGGAAAGTTGCCCGATTTTTTTGCGATGTTCTACCTCTAAGCCACAAATCTCAATCATTTCCGAAACCCGTAATGTTAGTTTTTCGCCTTTCAACCCATAAAGAGTACCTACAAATCGCAGGAATTCTTTAATGTACATTTCGGTGTATAGCGGATTGTGTTCGGGCAAATAGCCGATGTTACGACGCACTTCCATCGACTGCTTTGCTACTTCAAAACCACACACTTCTACCCGACCGCTCGTAGCCGACAGATACCCCGTGGTGATTTTCATGGTGGTAGATTTCCCTGCGCCGTTGGGGCCTAAAAAGCCCATAATTTCGCCAGGATTGACGTCAAAACTTATATCATTGACGGCCTTTTGGTTGCCGTAATTTTTAGTCAGGTGTTGTATCCGAATGGACATGATTTTTTAGAATTGGGGCGAAAATACAAATTTCTCGCGTAGGGTCTTGTATATTTGCTATGTGGAAGAGTATAATTTGAGGTATTTTTTATCCGCTATCCGTATTTTTTTCGTGTAACAATTCATGTAATGGATTAACGATTTATGAGAGGGTTCAGGCATATTGGGTTATTCTTTATTTTAAGTATCATTTTAGGACAAATAAGTCTGTGGGCTCAGAGTCCTGCAATTGTTACCAATGATGTAAGCGGTGCTATGGCCTGCGCCGGCTCAACTGTTTCGGTATCATTCACTGCTTCCAATCTCATTAATCCCGCTAAACGTCTGTTTACTGTTCAACTTTCCAATAGTGGCGGCGCTTTTACCAATCCTACTTCGCTCACTACCGGATCCAAAAGCCCCATTTCGGTCCTACTTCCCACTACTGCCCTCGGAGGTGATTATCGTTTGCGCGTTGTTACTGACACTACGGGGGTTACCTATACTCCTTCATCTGTTTTTATGATGCTCAAACCTCCCACCGCTACTTTAAGCGGCGATACGACCATTGGCGTAGGAGGTTCAGCCACTTTATCCCTTTTTTTTAGTGGAAACAGTCCTTGGACGTACACGTTTACCAATACCAACACAGGAACCTCTGCCGTCAATCCACTTCGCGGAATTGTACAACCCACGGTTACTATTACTTATGCCTTGCAATCGGTCAGTAATATTTGCGGTACGGGAACAGTATCGGGCAGTGCCAAGATAATCGTCACACCTCGGATCACTACGGATTTTGCGGTGGCAAGTATTTGTGCCGGAACTACTTCTACTGTTCCTTTTACGGTTACCGGAAGTTTTGAAACGACGGGAGTTACTTATACCGCGCAACTCTCCAATGCTGCGGGGAGTTTTGCTAATCCAGACCCTATTGGAACACGTGCAACCAGCCCAATTACTGTTGCTTTACCTACCAATTTGATTGCCGGAACAGGTTATCGAATACGAGTAATAGCCAACGCTCCTTCAACGTCTGTGGTTAGTAATACTATTACCGTAAAACCCCTGCCCACTGCTGTTTTGAGTGGCGGTGCTTCTATTTCGGTCGGAGAAAGTACCAATCTAAGTATTACACTTACAGGAGACGCTCCCTGGACCTATAAATTGTCGAACAACCAAACCTTTACGGCCACTGCTACCCCTTCTATTACTACGGTAACGCCCTCTACTACTACCACTTACACTTTACTCTCGGTAAGTAATGCCTGTGGAAACGGTGCCGTGTCGGGCAGAGCGCTCACTACGGTTATTCCCCGCATCAGCGTGGCTGATGTAGCCTTGGGCAGTATATGCGTTGGAACCAATGTAAGTTTACCTTTTGTGGTAACGGGCAGTTTTGAGGCTCCTGCTTCTTATACGATTCAACTTTCCGACGCGGCAGGAGGTTTTACTACTCCCGTTAACCTTAAAACAGGAAACGCGAGTCCTTTGGATATCAGCATCCCTACTAATCTGCCAGCAGGCAACGGGTATCGACTGCGAGTCATCGCTAATGCCAACGCTACTTCCATCAACAGTCCCGCTTTTGCCATTAAAGTTCGCCCTACGGCTACGATAAGCGGCAACCCCACTATCAATTTTGGCGAAACGGCAACTTTAAACCTTAGTTTTACAGGGGAAGGTCCCTGGACTTTCGGACTTTCGGATGGCACAACTGGAACGGCCGACCGCACACCTTTTACCGTCAGTGTAAAACCTGCCCAAACGTCAACCTTCTTAGTAAGTTCAGTACGAAATCTCTGTGGAGACGGGAGTACTGGGGGCAGTGGATTAGTAACGGTGATTCCGCGTTTATTAACTGAAAATATTTCCTCTGCGGTTTGTTCGGGAAAAGATATAGAAGTTAAATTCAGTATTGGAGGCAATCTACCTGCCAATACTACTTTTCAGGCACAACTTTCGGATAGTACGGGCAATTTTGCCAATGCAGTTTCTATAGGTACCGGCAGTCGAAGTCCTTTGACGGCAACTATTCCAAGCAATATCCTTCCGGGAGGCAATTATCGGATGCGTGTGATTGTCGTAGGAAACCCAGCCATTACAACAGTTCCAAGCGCCTCATTTTTTTTAGGGCGTCTTCCTAAGGCTACCATCAGCGGTGGCGGTACTTTTCCCATTAAACCGGGCGACGAAGTTTTTCTGGTTATTCAATTCAACGGAGATGCTCCCTGGAGCTATGTTTTGTCAGACAATACAGCCGGCAATGCGGCATCATCCCCCGTCATTTTATCCGTTGCTCCACTCCTGCCCACTACGTACACCTTGAAGTCGGTCAGTAATACCTGCGGAGTAGGAACGGTGTCGGGCAGCGCCATTGCCAATGTCATCATCACAAGCATTGAGCAGCTTTTGGAGGAAAAACTCTCCGTTTTTCCTAATCCCATTACTGAACGGATGAACGTAAAAATCTTACTTTCCAAGGCTTCCGAATGGCAATTAGTGGACATACAAGGCCATCTTTGGCACAGTCGTCGTTGGGTTGGAGCTTCTTATGAAGAGGTTATACAGACAAACACACTTCCAAGCGGGACTTATATTTTTCGAGTGAAAGTAGGGACGAAGTGGTTTGATAAAAAAATTATCAAGTGGTAAATAAGAATGTCAAAGTCAGAAGGGAGAATGTCAATTTTACCTTTAAAAATAAGCGGAACCTGCTCTGAGTAGGTTCCGCTTATTTTTAAAGGTAAGTTCTTTTTTTAGGATTGATGTTCTTTTCGGAGTAAATCATTCACCGTCTTCACGGGGTTGAAAGTAATCAGTGGCACTTCTACAAATACCGTATTCCAATCTGACATCGAACCATTCCAAAGGCCGGGCAATTCTTGCGCTTTGAGGTTTTTCCCGTCTTTTGATTTTTCCGTAATAAAACCCGTATTTGAATCACGGTATTTCATTAAGTTAAACTTTTTGCCTTTATAACCGCGCAGTGAACAGACTAAATCAACCGGATTGAAGTGAGTGGCGGTATCAAACAGTGCTTTCTGAGAAGCATCTGACATGTCTATCTGTGCCGATTCTACCACCTGCAACGAAGTCGTACCGTCTGAATTTACAGCCCAAAAAGGTCCTCCTCCCGGTTCTCCTACGTTTTGTACCATCCCGCAAAGACGTACGGGGCGGTCAAGTTTAGTTGACAAATACCCCAGTTTCTCGGGAAGCGAAAGTGTTTCAAATCCTTCCGACGGCAATGTGAACAGCGTTTTTTCGTAAAAAACAGTAAGTTCATCCACCAACTGCTCATCTTGATCGCCATCTTCAAGACGGGCCTGAAAATCAAATATTTGCTGACGGTATTTCAGCAACAATGCTCCTAACGCTTTTTTATAAGCAATCGTCGTTTCTTTCAAACTGTCGGGTACGACGTTATCAATGTTTTTGATAAATACAACATCTCCATCCTGATCATCCAAATTGGCGAGCAACGCCCCGTGCCCTGCGGGACGGAACAGCAAGCTTCCGTCGGCATTGCGGAAAGGAGAATTGTCCATATTGACTGAAATCGTATCGGTAGCTGGTTTTTGTTCCGAAAAACTTACCTTATACACTACACCAAACGTATCTTCAAATTGGGGTTTTACTACGTCAATCAATGCTTCAAAACGGCTGCGATGCTCTGGGGAAACCGTAAAATGCAATGCCACTTTACCGCCCGAATTGGCATACTTAGTTCCTTCCACAAAATGCTCTTCCACGGGAGTTCTGGCACCTTCTGTGTAGTCATGGAATTTCAACAATCCTTTTGGTAAGTTACCGTAATCAAGTCCTTTGGTACTCAACAAATAATCAGCAATCAGTTGATATTCACCCGTTGAAATGGCCGTTTCAATGTCTATACCATTGTTTGACAAGGCCGATTTTAAATCTTCAAAAAAGGCAAAATCGCGAATACGTTCGCTGAATTCCGCAATGGATTTGTCACTTTTCCCTTCGTCTTTAAAGGCAAAAAGCGCCTTAAACATCCGTGTAGCCGCTCCCGAGGCAGGAACAAACTTGAGCAGTGAAACACTGCTGGATTGAGCGTCAAACGCATTGACCAACGCCTCAAGCTCTTCTTCTTCAACGCGAACGATTCCATCGCCGATGGTAGCCGCTTTAAGCACTTTCAAATAGGGGAATCCGGCAACGAAGTGATCGATTTGCTGCTGAATGGTTTCAAGCGAAATACCCTGCTTAGCAATCTGGTGGAGGTCTTTTTCGGTAAACATGGGTTGAATAGAATTACTGTTGGTTTTTGGAATGGCTTAGTTTTTGGTGTTTTTCACAAAAATTAGGTAAGCAAAGAAACACAAAGGGTTATACGGATTTAGGACGCAAACTATAAAATATTTGTTAATCCAATAACCGTTTGATAAAAAAACCGTTCATTAATGATTTTACGTAGTAACTTTGTTTAAAAAATCGGCTAAGTATGTCTATCCCACCCGAAATATCGAAACCAATCATTATCGTTCCCTGTGCCATTATTGAGAAAGACGGGCAGCTTTTTGCCGCCCAACGCAACACAAATATGTCACTGCCCCTAAAATGGGAATTTCCCGGCGGTAAAGTAGATGAAGGCGAAAATGAAATAGAAGCGCTTCATCGCGAAATTATGGAAGAATTGAGTGTCGAAATTGAGATTGGCTCACGTCTTGCTCCTACTTTCAAAGAAGATACTCACCGCATTATCTGCCTTGTACCGTACATCTGCCACATTGTGAGTTCTCCTATTATTTTAACAGAGCATTTACAGTACAAATGGATAAAACTGGACGATGTATACAGTTTGGATTGGGCAATAGCAGATTTAGGCGTTATTTCCACTTATTTTCACTACCTGGAATCTCGAAAATTACGTCGTAACAAGTGCAAAGTTACTGCTTAATAATTCTTCGAACAGTCGCTTTATTTTCTCCCAACGCCATCCGCAGGGCGTACGCTCCAACGGGCAAATCAGTGAGGTCTATTTCAAAATGATTTCGTTGGCTTTTTCTCAGATTACCTTTCCGTACGACTCTTCCCGCTGCGTCAATCAAATCCCAATCAAACGATTGGCTGCGCAACGTCTTCATTTCAATCGTAATTTTTGTTTGAGCAGGATTAGGGAAAATTTTGATAGCCTCCTCCTCCTCTTCTACCCCCGTCACAATTACATTCACCCGAGCGCTGCCGGAAACGGTACCGTTTCCACACACATTCGAAACCGATTTTAGGGTATAAGTTGTTAAAAACTCAGGCTTTACTATGACGTTCTGCAAAGCGGCAGAAACTGTATTGGTAGAATTATCCGAAAGGGTATACGTCCATGGTGACTGGCCCTCAAAGCGCAGGAGAAGGGAGGCCGGCTCTCCCATTTTAATGATAGTATCTCCGCTGATAGTGGCTTTTGCGCGCTGTTTCGGCGAAAATGGCACACTGGGCGTAAAATAAGCTGTGCTGTTTTGCGATGGATATACTCGAATTTGATAATTACCGTTGAAAGCAATATCCGTTGGAATGGTGGCTTTTACCGGGCTTTGAGTCGCTGTTCCTATCACTCGGGGGATGGAAAAATTGCCGTCTTTATCTGAAAGCTGCGCCTCATAATTGACAGAATTCTCAAATGTTCCCGTAACGCTGAAGGGTACATCCAATTGGGTTTCGTTACAAAGCACCTGTGACGGTGACAGGTTGGTCGTAATTCTCGGAATGACTGTAACACGGGCACTGCCTTTTACTTCTCCTTCGCCGCACACATTGTTTACCGAATTCAATACATAGGTAGTTGTAGATAAGGGAGTTATTAAAACCGATAACGGATTTGTGGAAGTAGTTGCTGTACTATTGTCAGAAAGTCGGTACGTCCACGGAGCTGAACCCGAAAAATTCAATTCTAAATTAGTTGATTTTCCGGCTTCAATAGTCGCTTCTCCACTAAGGGTGGCACTCGGTTTTTGACGAATGGGAAACGTAACTGTCACTACTTCTTCTATACCTCGCACGTTGGATTTAATCCTGAATCGGTACCCTTCACCCGTTGGAGCATTGGCAGGAATAGCAATAGTAAACGAACCGTTTTGGTCATTGGCTAACGTAATTGCATTTGCAAAACCTCCCTGAGCGTCCGATAGTTCAAGGCTATAACGCCAGCGATTGGGCTCAGTATTGGAAACCGTAAAAGGAATCATTAATTTATCACCGGCACAGACGGTTGCCAGCAATTTTTCTGGTAAAATGACCGGTTTTGCCGCCAATTCAACCCTGAAGCGGTCTTGTAAACAACCCAAACTATCGCGTACTGTGATGGTGGTGTCGCCGGTTAATGTAAACTCCAATATCGGTTGACGACTGCCGTTTGACCACGCATACGTGCCTTTCCAGGAAGGTGTGAGTTTCACAATCTCCCCATGACGGGCTTTGAGGGTGGTAGATTTGTTCACATTTTTGAAAATAGTAAACTGATCGCGTACAATTCGGTCATTGCACAACCATTCAAAATTGAGACGATTGTCTTCCACTTCTATCACTACCGAGCCTCCGTTAACAGCATTTTTGAAAGGCATAGCAGGATGCGCGACACCATTGTAGCCATTATTTTGTCCTGCCGAGCCCGCAACCACGTAAATAACACCCTCATCTGCGCCATTTTTGATATAAGCACACGAGTTGGGTTCGCCATCATACCTTCCCGATGAAAGACTTGCCAGATGCCGGTCATCGCGGAAGGTAGTAGAGAGACCTGTATGGCCACGCAGTGGGCGGGAACGCTCAAATAAATGACTATGGCCACTTAAAACCACATCTACTTTATAGCGCTCAAGAATCGGCGTTAAGTTTTGACGAATCAACTTTAGCTCTTCTTCAGAATCTGAATCGTGTGAATTTTTGGTGTAAGGCGGATGGTGAAAAAATACAATGGTCCACGGCTGACGATTAGCAGCTAAATCTTTCTTGAGCCATTCTACTTGCGAGCCAAGAGTATCGTAAAGGCGATAGCGGTCTTGTTCAATTCCGTAGGAGTCTAAACCTACGAAATGCACATTGCCGTAATCAAAAGAATAATACATTTCGGTTCCAGACGGCACGCCACCCGCTTCGGCATTTTGAGGAAGGGAGAATATTTTAAAATACTGAATATCGCGGCTTGTCTGTGAACCAGAATAATATTCGTGATTACCAGGTGCTGCCCACAACACATTGTTTTTTAGGAAATAATTTTGGTAGATATTGAAGAAATTATTTTGATATTCTTCGTCGGTTCCTATGGCATACGCGTTGTCACCGACCAATAACGTCACGTCAGTTTGGCGATTGTCGTTTTTGATACTTTGCAGATAAGCATCTCTGACCGCTCGCTGATTGGGCGAACCGTCGCCCATGTCGCTCATGGCCCAAATTCGGATTTTTTGTTTGCTTCCTACTGGTGCTGCCGTTTTGAAGTAATAATCATTCCCTTCCACCACGACCCCGTCGGGTATCGTGCTTAACCCATAATAATAAACGGTATTGGATTCTAAACCCGTGATTTTGAGTTCATGCTCGGTGGTAGCCACTTCATCTGCAACCGAACGATTTTTCTGATTGGGCGCCAAACCATAAATTACTTTGCCGACTATAGCTGCATCGGTACGCCACCGTACCACAATACTATTGGCAGTACCCATTTGAAGATAAGGGCCGCGCGTGATTTTTTGAGCAAACAGCGTATGTACACTACTTATTAAGAGGCTAAAAAATAGAAAGGTGTATCGAAAAGTGGACATGAAGTGTTTCAATTAAGTTGAAAGGCAAACAAAAATGCGCAATTTTTGGCTATTTTACTTCAATTGTCACACTTACTTCTTTCTGAGGTTTGCAATACCAATCCCCTTGACAACGTAAAAAATACGTTGTAGTTACCTGCGGATTGAACCGACGCTCGTTTCGAGCACTGTAACTATATCGTTGAACCAAGTATTTTTGTCCGCCTGCTGATTGAGCAAACCACTCCAAAGGCCCTTGCGAGCCATCTGTTACGGGGCAGCCTGAAAAATTAAGAACCGCTTCTTCTCCTTTGACGATACTGGTTTTTACGGCCGACAATATAGGAGTTGGAATATTGCAAGTAGCGCATTCTTTTTCGCGCACAACGATGTATTGGACATTGGGAGCAAAATCAGCGGCTTTGAAAAAATACCGTTGTGACCAACTGCTCGTGTTGGCATTTTCCAAAATGATTCGATTGGCATCAAAGGTTGGCGTAGTAGACAAGCTCACTTCAGCGCATTTCACTTCATCCAATTCGTTGGAGTATCCCTTGCGAAGCGCAGCCTTATATTCCCGGCTTGTAATCAGATTGACATAACTTGTATCCTGCCAAGTCTTAATTTCGAATGGAAAAGGATTAAGCGTATCAGCCTCAGGAAAATTCACATCTACATCATCGCGGTAGTTCTTGTCCGTAAAGCGAATCAAGGCACGGGGGATTTTACGGTCGTTGGTCACGCCTTTGGGCCCTTCCCAGACGACACGAAATTTACGGGAAATCACATTTTTGTATTCAAAAGGACGACGCACCAATTCGCAGGGATTGGTCAGCCCGCCTCTATAAAAAGTCCCCATTACTACTGTAGCATAATACAGACTGTCTTTGGGATTAAAATATCCGCGCAGCGCATCAGTCTCTTCGGTCAGACTTATAGGACGGTCAGGCTCGCATTTACCAAGAATATTGGTAGCATTCTGAGCCCCTTCTGTTTTTACAGTAGAGAGCATTTTATTTTCACACCCCACCATCCCTATCACACTAATCAACACACTTGCTTGCAGCCACTTGTTCATTGCTCAATTATAATAATAGTTTGTAGTACAAATATACGGTGATTTTGTCTAAATCGTTTATCCGCATTTAACTTCCTAAAGGAATTTTGGTATGCTTATTGCTCTGGTTTTGAAGAGAAACCAAGCTACACTCCATGAAAAAACCAGTTACTATCGCCTTATTGGGAATACTTTTAGCGGGAAGAATGTATGCCCAACGTTTTATTAAAGTAAATGAAGATGATCGCCGCTTTTGGATCAATGTAGGTGCAGGACCCGGGTTTCTTAAAGCGGGACAAGCTTACGACTTGAAACCCTTATTTTTAACCAAAGCAGGTTTGGGCTGGCAAGTTTTTGCGTCGCCTTACTACATGGTTTCCAATCGTTTCAATGTAGGATTGAAGGTGGGAGGAATTTTTCGCCCCACTTTCGAAGATGCAGAATCAAACAGCATCGTTCAGCAAAAATTCACTTCTTACGGTTTTCTCTATGCAGATTATTATCTTTCTTCTCCTTACCGAATTTTAGAACGACCTTATAAACCTCGTTTTTACATTGGTTTGAGTGCAGGGGTGTCTTACATTGGCAAACTAGAAGCTAAAAATCTGGCTACCGAACAGTACTACACTTTCAGACGCCGAAATCAGGATGCATTTTTGAGCGTTGCACCTAAATTTGGAATATCGTTCCGGAAAATTAAATTGGAAATAGAACACATTGTCACCACGCCTTTCAACCCGGATTTTACTTCCATTACCATTATAAGCGCCATTCCACTTGGAAATTCTCGGTATTATTGATTGTGTAAAATGGGACAAGCAGTTAAAAAGCCAAAGAGGTCAAAAACAGCAAGTTGCGTATTTTTGACCTCTTTGGCTTTTTAGTACGATTATTCTACGAATGTTTCGATGGAGCAAAAGCTGCTCGACAGTAATACCCCGCCATTCCTGCAAATCCCGCAACAATCCCGCCTACAACCGTGACGGCAGCAAAAAGAAGTGAGGCATTGGGGATACGGAATAGCTCAGCGATTTTGAGGGCAATTACTCCTTCCGTTACAAAATTTTGATACAGTGCCAAGCCCAGCCACAAAGTAGAAACAGCCGCGAAAGCCACTAAAAATGCTTCCTTCACTGATTTTGATTTCCAAAAACAAAGGGCAAAACAAACAATCGGCATCAGCCACCAAGGGCCGAAATATTGCGCAATCGCACTGAGAATGATGATAAGAATATAAACCATGGTCGGGTTAGGTATTAATGTTGTAATTTCATTGTTGACACTACTTTTGGATGTTTCTCATCCTTCGATTTCAAAAAGACCAACTCATTTAATTCGCCTTTGGCCCATTTGTCAATCATGTTATCATACAGCGGACTACCCGGATTGCCAGATTGTCCACCGGGGTATAAACCATAGGCTTTAGGCCAAGTCTTATCCAATTGCACCACCATCCGCCACGAAGGTCCGTGACCGGCATCTGTAGTGGCATTGATAATATTGGCACCACCCCCGTTGATTACATCCATTCTGGAAAACGACTTAAATAACGGCACAAGGTGTTTAATATCCGTACTCTTAGCCGTTCCCCACGCCCAGGTGGCGGGACTCATAGGACCATATTTTGCGGTAAGTGAGTCAATAGTGGCCTTAAACGTAGTTTTTACAATGTCATCAGCCGTTTCTATTTTATTGGATGTATGGGTATCATCAAACCATTTAGCCGTAGGTTGCTTTTTCAACAACTCCCAGGTACGATCGCGAGTAGGTAAAGACATGGGTGTTTTTTCATCTTTTGAAGGAAAATCGTCTTCCCAAATCGCCAATCGTAATTCTCTCACTAAACGTTCAAAAATGGTCGCCCCCACTTCCGAAGGGTCATTTTTCAAGCTCCATTTAGCCAACACAGCATACGCCGGGCTTGATTTTACAGCAGCGTCCTGTTCCAGAATTTTAAGTAAATCGGGTAAAATGCGTCGGGCTTCAATGTTGAAATTATCAGTCTGCATCAGGCGAAGACTGTCAACGGTTGCTTTCTGCATGTTGGTAAGACGCTCGTTGATGCGTAAACCGCGCTCACCAGGCGCAAATTTCCAGCCCAAATAATAAGGATAGGATTTGTCAGCAGGAAACTGATTGGCAGAACTCACAAATCCTCGTGCGGGATTTTTGACACTTGGATTATGTTCTACGGGAATCCAGGCTCTCCAATCATGTTCGGGATTGGAACCGTCAAGGATAAATTTACCCTGCTCTTCCCATTTGAGGGGAAAATGCCCCGAGGACGTAATTGCAATATCGTTTTGGTTACTGGCAAAAACCAAATTGAAACCGGGCGCGGCCAAAAGACCCATTATTTTTTGGTAGTCCTCATAACTTGTACCTCGATTGGAAATATAAAGCGCTTTCAGGGAATTTCCCTGAGCAACAGGCCCTACCCACGTAAGGGCATGTCCTATCGGCAAATCTCCAAAAAATGGTTTTTGACCTTCACTGTACAAAATAGGCCCGTGATGGGTGTAAAGTACGGTATCAGTCGTAATTGTGGATAATCCCTTTACTTTAAATTCATTCACTTTTGACGTAACGGGACGCCACTGACCATCGTATTTGTATTCTTTTAAGGTCTTGTCTTTGAATTGAATTTGGTAAAAATCAAACACATCCGAACCGACGTTGGTCATCCCCCAGGCAATGTCTTTGTTGAAACCAATGCCGATACCCGGCCAACCGGGTACACATACCCCGTACACGTTGACGGTCGGAGAAACCAATTGCATTTGGTACCAAATGGAAGGCAATGAAAGTCCTAAGTGCGGGTCGTTGGCCAAAAGCGGTAAACCTGTAGCCGTACGCGAACCGTGCACCGCCCAGTTATTGGAACCAATCCCAGGATTCTCGGCCTCTACATCCAAATTGGCAGCAATCGTAGCCTTCATCAATTCGGGAACTTTAGGTACTGCTACCGGCGTAAAATCCCACTTTGTAACTGCGGGTACGATGGGCGATTCTTCAATGGGATAATCGGGAAATAAATCGTTTATAACGTCTTTGCCGTGTTTGGCCAAGGCATTCGACATCCGATAATCGTCTGAGCGAGCATTCATGTCTTTCCTCATCACCATTTCGACCAGGGCCGTTTTAAGTGGTGACCATGCCTCGGGTTGATAGCCCAATATTTTGAACTCAATAGGCAAATCTTTGTAGGTCACTTGCTCAATGTATGCATTCACCCCTGCCGAATACGACTCGGCAATCATCTTGGAAACCGGGTCATGTAAAAAAGCTTTCGCCAATCGTTCGGCTCCTTCGGGCAATTGAAGTCGGCGGTTGTATCGGTCAAAGTCAAGGGCTAATGGGCCCATTACTTCACTCAGTCGCCCGGCAGATACACGACTGTAAAAGTCCATTTGCCACAGACGGTCGCGGGCGATAATGTATCCTTGGGCAAAATATAGATCCTCGTCGTTGTCGGCAAAAACGTGCGGTACTCCGTTATCATCGTACTTCACGGTTACTTCTCCTTTTAAACCCGCCAATTTCATGTCGGCCGGGGGGAGTTTGAGAGGAGCATCTGCATTTTGCCAAAAACCGGTAAAAGGACTGAAAAAAGGCCCTACAGCGGGCAATACGCCAAGGGGGCGATTGAGTAGGTACGTTAGGCCAACTGCTATGACCAGACTCAAAAAGGCACGAAGGTATTTCATTGAAAATAGGAAAAAAATGAAGGGTTTTGGTATTTTGTTGATAAAATGTAGGCTTTTATGGGTGCAAGTTAGGATAAAACAAAACGATGCACTGTTTGTCAGACAAAATTTTATTTAAATTAGAGGTGACATTTATCATCTCCCCGCGATTTATGAATTTGGTCTTTCCTTATTTGCCTCCTGTCAATTGACCTTCATTGCTTTAATCCACTCACGTACCAAGGCCGCACCTTCGGTATGCGTCGTTTTTCTCCCCAATTCAGGCATCATTTCTCCGGGGTCCGTCGACTCCAAACGATACATCAAAATAGATTTTTCGGGTTGCCCAGGCATAATGCTAAACTGCCGCCCCCCGGAACCCCTTCCCGCAGCGACGGGTGCTTTCATGATTCCAAGTTTGGTCAAATCCGTTTCGTTATAGCTTAAAATCAAACCCGAAGTTTTAGCCGGTCCTTCATTTCGGTGACAATGAGCACAATTGATATCCAACCACGTTCTTGCTCGTGCCTCCAAAGAACCCGAAACTGCGTCGTTCCAAACGGCCGCTTTCGGTACGCTTTCAAGTGCTGGTAAACCCGTCAAAACTCCGAGTTTTTGCCAATGTATGAGTTGATTATCCGTTAGTTCTTGTCCATTTTCTGAATAATGGAAATCTCCGTTCAGTTGTCGTGCCGATGGCCCGATTGGCATCATTTGCTCGTTTCGATTATGACAGCCTTTGCATTGATTCAAATTAGGCATTGAATAGTGGAGCGTACGTTTTTTCCCGTCGCTATGTATCCAACTTACCTCTTTGGTTTCCCCGGCTACTTCGAGATAAGCGTCGGATTGGTCATCGTTCCAAACGTATTCCAAGGCTTTCCAACCGTTTTCTTCATGAACCAACAGACGCGATTCCATAATACGCCTTCCGGCTTCGGGTTGGCGGAAGTCATTGGGGTAATAAAATGTTTTAATAATCACCGTCCCAACGGGAAAACTCAAAACTTCGTCGGGATTATAGGCCACTGTTTTGCCCGCCGGTAACTTTACAAAGCGCAGTTTTTCGGCATAATCAGAAAAAAGCGGTGTGTTGAGTCGATATGGAATGACCCCTTCGGCAGGAATTTGGTCCGCTATTTTACCTTTAAAAAACCCGTATTCAGATAGATTTTCCTTGGGCACAAACGCCTGAAAAGCAGGTAAACGAGTACTGTTTTTAAAGGAAAAGAGAATCGAAAGACCAAAAACAAAAAGACCGAATACTAATTTTTGCATGACAATTACTCTTCTGAAAGTGTAGGAAATTTAACAGGAAGCGGTGCTCCTTCTTCGGCTTCACCAAGCAAATACCCGAACGGCTTGAGGGCATCGACTGAATCGAAAATCACCTTGGTAATGGCCGTAACGGGTAAGGCCAAAATCAAGCCCGAAACACCCCAAAGTTGTCCGCCCAGTATCAAAACAATCATGGCGGCCAAAGGGTTTACACTGACTTTTGAACCTACAATGTAAGGGGTAATAAAATTACCTTCCAACAACTGAATCACTCCAAAAACAGCCAATACTCCCACCGCATACATGGGCGAATCCAAAGACACGAGAGCCATTAAAGCCGGCAGCAAGGAGCCAATCAATAAACCGATGTAGGGAATCAAAAGCAGGCAAGCAGCAAAAAAACCAAAGAAAATAGCGTGCGGTACTCCCAACATCAACAAACCGGCTGAATTCATGACCCCCACAATCAAAATAACGGAGACCAAACCTACCAAATAACCCTGCACGACTTCATAAATCCGTCGAATGGCCTGGTCCACCCGGCGTTTATGACGGTTATCAAAAACTTGGTAGAAAAAGCGACGGAAAAAATCACGATAGAGCAAGAAGAAAAACACAAACAAAGGCACAAGCGCTGCGGAGGCCAATGTTCCCGTGGTAGTCGCAACAGCTCCTGTAAGAATAGACCCACTGTTTTTGAGTGCTTCAGTAAGGTATTTGCTACCTTCGGTAAGTTGTTTGCGTCGGCTAAGACCAAAATTGTCTGATAAAAAATCACGCCCTTGATTTATCCAATAATTGGCTTTTTTCTCCAAACGCGGCAATTCTTCACCAACGCTTACAATTTGAACCGATGCCAAATAAATTAATCCTATCAAAACAGCAAAAAACAGGATTTGAGCAACGGTAATTGCCCATAATCTGGGCACGCGCCAACGCTCCAGTACAGAACAAATAGGATACAGTAAAACGGCAAACAGGACCGAAAAAGTTAACGGAACCAATAGTTCACGCAGTGTGTAAAGAATAATAACGATGAGCACCGCAGAAATGAGCCATCCTGCAAGACGTAAGGAAAAAGGGAAAGATTTTTGCATAGCTAAGGGAAATAAGAAAAATCTCCCAAATCTACTTAAAAACCGTAATATCAATGCTTCAAAAACTACTATGGTGGGCTTTTACGCTTCGCGTAGCGCTGTGCGATTGTCACAATGAAAGAAAAAATGAGGGATTCCGCAGAGGAAAAAGCTTGTATAAAATGGAAAAAACAGGAATACTGCCCGTTGCCGTCAATGAAACCTCTGGGTTGGCTTTGGGCTCCAAACCGGGAAGCTTTTGGACATTGAACGACAGTGGAAATCCTGCCGAACTTTACGAAGTAGATACCGTTGGGAACCTAATGACGCAACTGAAATTACCAAAACTCACAAATTCGGATTGGGAAGACCTTGCTCAGGATACTAAAGGAAATCTTTTTATTGCCGATGTGGGCAACAACAGCAACCAACGAAAAGACTTAACCATTTATAAAGTAAACCCGAAAGCACCTGACACCTTCGAAACTATTCGGTTTAGTTATACAGACCAAACCGCTTTTCCTCCTTTGCCCGAACAGCGTAATTTTGATTGCGAAGCAACCGTTTGGCATCAAAACAAGCTCTATTTGTTTTCAAAAAATCGTAGTAAAACCAATCGGTACGTAAAACTTTACAGCATTCCCGACAGCGAAGGGACGTATGTGGCTTCTTCTTCGGACAGTGTTTACAGCAAAGCAATGGTCACCGCAGCTGACATAAGTCCCGACGGGAAAACACTAGCTTTGCTGACCTATGGAAAAGTGCTTTTGTTTGACGTAGAAGAAAATCTAAATTTCAATAAACCAACGCAGTGCATAAAAACAGGCAAAGGGCAAACCGAAGCCCTTGTGTTTGTCAACAACACTGATTTTGTGATTACGAATGAGCGGAAAGCGGAGATGTGGTCGATAAAAAGAAAATAAAACAATCTCCAACGTTTGCTGGAGATGGGTGTACGAATGTATGCAGGATTGCTTCCTAAGCGGCCATTCTGACCAATTGAATTACCTCATCCCATTGATTACTAAGGTTTTTTGTTCTCAGATTTAAAACTTGCTGTGCTCCA
>NZ_JAIXST010000146.1 GCF_027484545.1 Runella sp.
CATATCGCTCAATTATTTACGCCAAAATATTGACGACTCAATTAAGAACGCCCAAATAATATTTGGTCAAAATGTCAAAGAACTCTTTTTAATTATCAGAACTTAACAGCCCTCCTATTGAAGAGGGAGCCACCAAAGGTTTTCCTACCTTAAAACTATACAGCTTTTTGTCATATAGATTGACTAAAAATAAAGTATCTTGATAACGGGTAAACTGTACCCCTGTACCCCTCCCATCCCAACTTTACCAGCCGTATGAAACGCCAATGAATCTCTGCTGCGTCCAGTTCTGGAAGCAGGCAAAAGATTAAGATTGGTCACCGGGTCAGGTCCCGTATCAATTCCCAACGTCTTTACATCTAAAAAGCTATGGATTGTATTGCCATTTCCTAAATCAATATAGTAAAGTCCGCCAGTGCCCAATGGCCCCATTCCAACGTGCCGACGTACGATTGCCCCAACCATCAATCGTTTTGAATCTCTCTGATAAGAGGCTATCCAAGTTGGACCAATATCTTTGGCTTTTGCTAACTTTACCATAGAGAAATCATCTACCCCCGCCAAACCTTGGGCGTTGTAATCAAACAGTACAAGCGCCGGATCTTCCCCTGCCGAACCACCTGTCAAGGGATTTCCCATTACATAGCAGGCTGTAGTTACCTTAGGTCCCGCTTCAGTATCAATACAATATTCATCGTCGTTCGTAATCCCCAAATTGATATTCGTTGCAGGCGCTTTAATAAATTGAACATCTGTGCCGCTGTTTAAACCTACGAAACTGGGTGAAAAAGTCTCAGGAAAATTACTAAACTCCACCCGCAGCAAGCTGTCTTTGGGTGCTTTGGATATGTCAAATTGATACACCCCTGCCGTATCAGTAAAAGCAACCGCAGGAGTAGTACTGTTACCCACAAATAGTTGTACTTTCACACCTGCCGCTCCGGGTTCAGCAGGATTGTTGGTCGTTCGTTTGCCATTGGAGTCATAGTCAATAAATACTACGCCACTTACTTGTCCTCTCACACCCGTTGCGACAATACTCATTAAAATCAAAAGTATTGACAGGCCACGCGAAAAAGATTTGTTCTTAAAAATCAGATGTAAAATCGTTCTCATTTTTTTGTAAACATTTGGGGTAATTTAACTCGGCACTTTTTATGAGTTTTCATTCCTTTCACGGGTTGAGGATGTTATTTTTTATTATAAAATAATCTATATAGATAAAATATACCATTCCAAGTATCCTATCTACACAAATTATCTTGGGCATTGAAAAACAATATCAACAATAGCTATTACCTAAAACCTGCTAACGATAATATTAACTTTTCAATCGGTAGACTCTAAATAATCAAGAGTTTTTATCCGACATAAATTTTATGTCAAATATCCTGCCATTTTTATGTTCTTTAAAAAAGGTTATGGAAGAGCAAAGAGAGAGACAACAACGAGAATAAATATTTATTTATCAACCACTTACGACTGATAAATTTATCTTTTTAATTTCTGTTTACCTACAAAATAGATTCGTAAAATTTATAATGGTATAGAAAAACTCGTTGTTTCTAAAAGCAACAAAAACAGTGCCAAAACCTACACAAAAACGAACAGGAATGTGAATTTTAATCTCAACTTTAAAACCATTACGGTGAGCTTTTCTGATTAAAAACACCGCTTTGATAAATATAGACCAAAGAGTATATCCCTATTCTTTCAAAGTAGTGCCTTTAGCAGATACTCTTTTTTGCCTTTTGGAATACCTCGCGGATTAGTTTCTAACACTTGAAGCAAAATCCGCTGAATCAATGACAGATACTTGCTAGCTTTGGGCTGATCCATTTCAAAAAAAACGGCCAATTGATCTTGTCTTATTTCACCTTTCAGATAAGTAATTACGCAAAATAGACTTTCCAAGTTTAAGGTGTAATAGTTTGATAGTCAATATATTACAAACTTGGAAAGTCTCGTTTAATTTCACTCAGTTACTTAAATAAGGCCAAAAAGGAGGGCATCTCTTGTATCAGGAAAAATACTGTTT
Organism: Runella sp.; assembly: GCF_027484545.1. Classification (GTDB taxonomy): domain Bacteria; phylum Bacteroidota; class Bacteroidia; order Cytophagales; family Spirosomataceae; genus Runella. The sequence continues at coordinate 2,039 of NZ_JAIXST010000146.1, forward strand.
TTGCGAATGGAAGCTTGCCGGGCTCTTGGCGTACCATCAAGGGTAAATTGTGCAAAATAGCTTTGCCATACATTTTTAAATAAAGTATGAAGCGCTTCAAACTCTTCATATTTAAGACCTGTGAGTCGGCGAAGTTTTACTCCATCAGACCCAATGTCATGGTATCGCTGAATCATTACTGGAAACATAAGAATTGATAAGAGGTAAAATTATGATATTAGGCATAAACGGTTATGCCAAATATCTTGCCATCTTAAAAATTTCACGATGAAAGCGTTATCTTGCGCCATACTTTTGGCTTAAAAAGACGTGCTAATTGCAGAAAACGAAGATTTTGGTTTGGAAGAAGTGACACTGTTTGCAGATTTGATTCTGCCCGTACCGGTGCCTCAATTGTTTACTTATCGTGTTCCCCGAACATTAACTCCTTTCATCAAAAATGGTGCCAGAGTAGTGGTTCCATTCGGAAAAAACCGTGTGGTGACGGGAGTTGTGGCTCGTATACATCAAACTCCACCTTCCAAGTACCAGGCAAAATACATTGCGGAACTGTTAGATGAGGAACCTTTAGTTACGCCCTATCAAATAGAACTTTTCAATTGGATTGCTGAATACTATTTATGCACTGTCGGTGAGGTTTTGAACGTGGCGCTTCCATCAGGGCTAAAAATTACCAATCAATCCAAAATTCAGCCCAATCCTGATTTTGACTATTTTGATTTACTGACGGAAGAGGAAGCCAATCTGCTAGAAGAAATCAAAAAGTATCAGTCAATGACTTACGATGAAGTAGGAAAACGGGTAGGCGATCAGAACATCAACCATATCATCAAGTCATTAATAGGCAAGCGAGCCATTATTTTATTTGAGGAAGTGCGTGAGAAGTATAAACCGAAAGTTGTCAAAAAAATTAAACTGCAAGGCTTGTACGAAACCCGCGAGAACCTAATGGAACTCATCGGTCAGCTTGATAAATCACCCAAACAGCAGGAAATCGTAATGCGGTATGTCAGTCAGGTGCCGATTCAAAACGACCCGTACTCCAATCGCGCCGGCCTCGAAAAGAGCTATTTTACCCAAAACGAAGAGACCTCCGATTCAGCATTGAGTACTTTGCTCAAAAAAGGAGTTTTTGAAGAATTTGAAATAACCGTTTCGCGCTTTGCTGATGTAAAACCTGATTTTACCGGCAGCACTAATATCAAACTTACTACCGCCCAACAAAGCGCCTTTGACCAAATTATCGAACAATTTCAGGAAAAAGATACTGTTTTACTCCACGGTGTGACGGGCAGTGGAAAAACCGAAGTGTATATCAACCTGGCCCAACAAGTGTTGGAAAGCGGTTCACAGGTGTTGTTTTTGCTTCCCGAAATTGCCCTTACTACGCAAATTGTAGTCCGACTTAAAAAAGTTTTTGGAGACAAACTGGGAATTTATCATTCCAAATTCTCTGATAATGAACGCGTAGAAGTCTGGAAAGGGGTGGTTTCAGGGCAATTTCAACTGGTGGTGGGAGTACGCTCAGCCATTTTTTTACCTTTCGATAGCCTTGGCCTTATCATTGTGGACGAAGAACACGAAAGTTCTTATAAACAATATGATCCGGCACCACGCTATCATGCCCGCGATGTATCTATTGTAGCAGCCCAACGCCAACACGCCAAGGTATTGCTGGGCTCGGCTACGCCCGCCCTTGAGTCATACTATCAAGCCCTCAACGGCCGCTATGGTTTTGTCAAACTCAGCGAACGCTATGGCAAAGCTTCAATGCCCGAATTTGTGCTGATAGACACCAAGCAGGAACGAAAAAGCAAAAAAATGAAGTTTGAGTTTTCGTCGGTTTTGGTAAATGAATTGCAGGAAACTTTAGCGCGCAACGAGCAAAGTATTATTTTTCAAAATCGACGAGGGTATTCCTCCTACTTGCAATGTGAAGAATGCGGGTGGATTGGAGAATGTGAAAACTGTGCCGTAAGCCTGACCTACCACCAAAAAGCCGCTGAAATCCGCTGCCACTATTGTGGCCATAAAGAAGAAGTGCCTAAGTTTTGTCCCGGCTGCGGTTCTACCAAAGTTCGCACCGTAGGATTCGGGACTGAGAAGTTAGAAGATCAACTCAAAATATTCTTCCCAACAGCCCGCGTAGCACGAATGGATTTGGATACAACTCGTGCCAAAAATGCCTACAAAGAAATGATTGAAGACATTGAACAAGGCAATGTTGATATTTTGGTAGGCACCCAAATGATTAGTAAGGGACTTGATTTTGAAAATGTAAGTATGGTAGGCGTGTTTGATGCCGACCGTATGATTCATTTTCCTGACTTACGCTCTGCCGAACGGGCTTTTCAATTGATTACTCAGGTGAGCGGACGGGCAGGAAGGCGTGCCGACCGAAAAGGGCGTGTTTTAATTCAAACCGGAAATCCCAATCAGAAAATTTTACAAAAAATTATTAATAACGATTATATAGGAATGTACAACGAAGAAATAGCCGAACGAGAGCGCTTCAAGTACCCCCCTTTTACAAGACTTATAAAGCTAACGGTCAAGCACTTAGACCAGCAGTCAGCACAGCAGGCCGCCCAAAAATTAGCTCATCTTTTGACCGAAAAAATGGGGGAAGACAGAGTGCTTGGGCCTCAGCCTCCGCTGGTTGAACGCATCCGAAATCGGTTTTTGTTTGACATTCTTATCAAACTCGAACGCGAAAAAGTTAATTTTAAGGCCGCAAAGACTTTTATACTCGAAAAGGTCACAGATATTCTAACCGATAAAACATTAAAAGGGGCAGACGTAACCATAGATGTTGATTGCCTCTGATTGTACTCGTCAAAACTTAACTAAGATGATCAATAAAAAGACCAAGATTGTTGCTACCGTAGGGCCTGCTTCCGAATCTTCTGAGCTACTTTATGCATTGGCACAGGCAGGAGTAAATGTATTCCGACTGAATTTTTCACATGGCACACACGTCGACCACTTAGAGCGTATTCGGCTAATCCGTCAAAACAATGAAAAATACGGACTCAGCATTGGTATTTTACAAGATTTACAAGGCCCTAAAATCCGAATCGGTAACGTCGAAAACAAAGACGGCGTTAAAATTACGGCCGGCCAACATTTAGTTTTTACCAACGATGACATCATTGGTACCTCAGAACGAGTAAGTACCCCTTATAAAGGAATGTACCAAGACGTAAAACTGGGTGAGCGAATTTTGATGGATGATGGTAAATTGGAAGTAAAAGTCGTAAGAATTGATGGTACTGACGTGGTAACGGAAGTTATTTATGATGGTATTTTGAAATCCAAAAAAGGCGTGAACCTTCCAAACACGAAAGTTTCCATGCCTTCGGTTACTGAAAAGGACTATGAAGATCTGGAGTTTGGATTGGCAAACGATGTAGATTGGATAGCTCTGTCTTTTGTACGATACGCTTCTGATATTCAGGAAGTGAAAGACTACATTAAGGCAAAAGGCAAAACCACCCGTGTAGTTGCCAAGATTGAAAAGCCGGAAGCGATTGAAAACATTGATTCCATCATTGAAGTCACAGATGCTATCATGGTCGCACGCGGTGATTTGGGCGTGGAACTTCCTCCCGAAGAAGTTCCGATGATTCAGAAAATGCTGGTTGAAAAATGTAATCGCGCCTGCAAACCCGTTATTGTAGCTACGCAAATGCTGGAGAGTATGATTGATGCACCGCGCCCAACACGTGCTGAAATCAATGACATTGCCAATTCTGTATTGGATGGAGCCGATGCAGTAATGCTAAGTGCTGAAACAGCTTCCGGTAAATATCCTATTGAATCAGTAACCAGCATGGCACAAACCATTCGTCAGGTAGAAGGAACTGAAGCTGCAAAAAATGCGAAAGAAACAAAACTGTATTTTAAAAACCACGCAGCGGTTAACGATAATCCCGGCCCTACTGTCATCAATGACAATGTAGTAATGAGTGCCTGTCGTCTTGCTCGTGATACTCAGGCAAAAGCCATTATTGGAGTAACTCGATCGGGATATACTGCATTCCGTCTTTCGCACCATCGGCCCGAAGCGGATTTATACGTTTTCACTCCCAATCGTCAATTAATGTGTATTTTATCGTTGTATTGGGGTGTAAAAACCGTGTATTATGACCGCGAAGACCTCTCGACCGATGACCTTATTGAAGATATAAAGCAAGTTCTCATTGAGAAGGGAGCACTTCATATAGGAGATATTTTTGTTAATACGCTCAGTATGCCTCTAAGTAAGCATCGCCGAACCAACGCTGTAAAGTTGAGTGTCGTTGATTAGTTTCCTCTGAGTAAATAGAAGAATACATTGAAAAGCCTTTTCTCAAAACGAGAAAGGGCTTTTTTTACGAATTGACTCGATTGTATTTCCATTTGAAATAAAGAATCACGAACGAAAGCATCAATGTAATGGCATTGGCGGCCACTACCGGAAAGGAATGTGTCATGATGCCGTATCCAAGCCATAAAGCCACTCCAAGAGTAAAAAGCAAAAACATCGCAAGCGGCACATCTTTTACCGATTTGGTACGGTAGATCTGTACGACTTGCGGAACAAACGCAAGAGTAGTCAACGCCCCTGCTGTATAACCCATCACTTCTAACATAGCTGCACTTATTTATTATTAATACCGATATAGCGGAAAAGTTATATATAAAGTTCCTAACTAAGACTATTTTGTTGGTATAATACAACAAGTCGTTATTAGATCACTATTTGATAGGTAAATGTAATAGTGTCGCTTTCAGAAACTAAGTAAGTAACAAAAATTGCCTCTGTGCGCTATAAAGTAGCTTTTTGATTGAGGAAGTGCAAAAAATTCAAATTTTGTTTGGAAAATAAAACTTGACCCTATTTATTTGTAACGCAATTACGCAATTAGCGTAATTTCGCTCTTAGAAAAGTTTTGCTATAAAATGTCAAATAAAATAGTCGTGGTCGTGGTTCTCATTATTAACACCCAAATGGTGTGAGTGGAACTCGATTGCTAATCTCGAAGCCTCACTCACACCACAAATGAGTGAGGCTTTTTTATAACCATAACCGTCTATGTCAGAACAATTAAACAAATTCAGCCGTACACTTACTCAGGAAGTGACCAATCCAGCCGCCAAAGCCATGTTATATGGCGTAGGATTAACGCAGGAAGATATGCAAAAAGCCCAAATCGGCATTGCCAGCACGGGTTATGAAGGCAACACCTGCAATATGCACTTGAATGGCCTTTCGGTCCACGTCAAAAAAGGTATTCAGGAAAACGGCATGGTGGGCCTGATATTTCACACGATTGGTGTATCAGACGGAATGACCAACGGCAACGACGGAATGAGTTATTCGTTGCCTTCCCGCGATTTGATTGCAGATTCCATTGAAAACGTGGTGGGAGCACAATGGTACGACGGAGTAATTGCGGTAGTCGGTTGTGACAAAAACATGCCCGGAGCCATGATGGCACTGGCACGGCTTAACCGTCCGGGAATGCTTGTTTATGGAGGAACTATCAAAACAGGAGAATATAAAGGCCAAAAACTCGACATTATTTCGGCTTTTGAGGCATTAGGAAAGAAATTTGCAGGTACCATTTCTGACGAAGATTACGAAGGTGTTATTCAAAACGCTATTCCTGGAGCAGGTGCCTGCGGCGGTATGTACACAGCCAATACCATGGCAAGTTCGATGGAAGCAATGGGGCTGACTTTACCTAATTCGTCTACCTATCCCGCTACGCACGAAGGCAAAAAGGCTGAATGCATCGCCATTGGAGCTGCAATGAAGGTGTTGTTGGAAAAGAATATTTGCCCACGCGACATCATGACGCGCAAAGCATTTGAAAACGCTATGACCGTGGTGATGGCTCTCGGAGGTTCAACCAATGCGGTATTGCATTATCTCGCCATTGCGCGGGCCGCAGAAGTAGAATTTACATTGGCAGATATCCAAGCCATCTCAGACCGTACACCTTTGATTGCCGATTTGAAGCCGTCGGGTAAATATTATATGGAAGATGTATTGGCGATTGGCGGTGTGCCTGCCATCATGAAATACCTGTATGAAAACGGACTTCTTCACGGAGATTGTTTGACCGTAACTGGAAAAACAATTGCTGAAAATATGGCCGACGCACCTGATTTGAATTTTGATACTCAGAAAATCATTTACCCGCTTTCTACTCCACTCAAATCGACAGGTCACTTGCAGATTTTGTACGGAAATTTGGCCACGGGAGGCGCGGTAGCAAAAATTACGGGAAAAGAAGGGGAACGTTTTGAAGGCATCGCCAAAGTATGTGAGCGCGAAGAAGAAGTAATTGAATACATCTCAAAAGGGGAAATCAAAGCGGGGCATGTTATTGTCATCCGTAATGAAGGCCCCAAAGGAGGCCCAGGAATGCCCGAAATGCTTAAACCTACTTCCGCAGTAATGGGAGCCGGCTTGGGCGACAAAATAGCCATGATTACCGATGGTCGTTTCTCAGGAGGAACCCACGGCTTTGTAGTAGGGCACGTTACGCCAGAGGCATTTGAAGGGGGCACCATTGGTCTGGTAAAAGATGGTGACAAAATCACGATTGATGCCGTAAACAACGTACTCCAATTGCACGTATCGGACGAAGAATTGGCCGAACGTCGCAAAAATTGGAAGAAACCACAACCTCCTTTTACCAAAGGAACACTGGGGAAATACATCCGTAATGTGAAGTCAGCAAGTGAAGGATGCGTGACGGACGAAGCGTAAAAGTTTTTGCTAAGGATTAGTTTCATGATTTTTAAATCGTTGGGACTTGTATTCTCAACGATTTAAATTAATTTCTACTATTATTACTTATAAGGAAATTTCTTTTAAATGTTCTAAAATCGTACATGTATTTTATTTATTTTGAATTATATGGAGCCTTTCTACATTATATTAATAATCATATGGGTTATAATGTTCATTAATAATTTTGATAAAAAGAAAAAAAAGAAGAATATAATAAATTTGAGGAAGAATGAAAAAAATTGGATTTATGGAGTATAGAAAAAAAGAAAGAGATAAAATAATCCCTTGGGGTAACAAATTTTTCTGTCAACGACAGAAAAACCCCTTTATTGATGAAAACAACAATATTAGCTATGACTCACTTTGGTATAGATACTATAAAATCATTCAAGATGATAGTTTGAGCAACTCTCTTTTATGTGAAATAACTAATAGCAATGATAAATATATTTTAGGAAGAAGTCAAACCATAAAAATTCTCATTTCAAACCGTCCTGCTGGCTATATTTATATAAGTGATTATCAATATATGAAAGAGAGAGAGATAATTGATAAAATAGCTGGTTTTAATAAAAAAATAACATTATTTGAAAATGAGCTTCAGACAAAAGCCGAAAGATATGCGGATGAATTTTTTTGGGATGAATATTATGGAAAAATATATGTTGATATAGATGACGTAGAAGATGGATATCAATTCGAGGAGCTAATTGGGGAGTTATTTTCTAAAAAAGGATACAATGTTAAACTGACCTCTAAAAGTGGTGACCAAGGCATAGATATTGTTTTAACAGATAATTCTGGAACAAAAATTGGCGTACAAACAAAATACTACAAAGGTACAGTTAGTAACTCGGCAATTATGCAAGTGGTGGGAGGACTAAAAGTATATAATTGCAAAAAAGCCATTGTAGTAACAAACTCTATTTTTTCTAAGAGCGCTTGTGAATTAGCAAAGCACAATAATGTTTTATTAATAGACGCAAACAACTTTAATGATTTTTTTGACTCAGACTATTTATCAGATGTGCCAAATTTTAATTCTTATAGTTTTTCTTTAATCAAAAAGAAAGCCGAGAAAAACTCAGCATATTCTCGTAAAGAGCTGAAGTCAAAGTTTTTAAAAGACTATCAATCCGATGAAACTATTAAAAGATATAATCAAGAAATTATATTATTAAAAAATAAGTTAATGAGTGAATATGGCATTTCTATTGGATTTTCAAGGCCATTTAATTATTAACAGTTTTATTAAATTACAAATAAATGGCAAAACAAAGGGTAGTTTGTGATACCATGATTTGGTACAATATTTCAACTGGGCTTATTCCAAAAAATAGATGTGAAAATTTTGAATTGATTTCAACATATTTAAATATTTATGAAATACTCACCTCTAATTATTTGCTTAGTGAGCCAGAACGGACTTTCAAAGTTCTGAGCACATTAATGACAGAAAGTGATACGAAGTATTTAAATCCTTTCCAATATTTTGATGAAAAAACAAATGAAAGATTCAACAAAAATATTAAAGATATACAAATAGAATTTGTGAAAAAGTTAGTATCTGGAGCATTAGAATACAAAATAAATATTGAGTCAAATAATTTAGTTACACAAATTCAAAATAAAGCTTTTACGAATCTAAATTTATTGTTTACACAAGAAAAAGAAGAAGTATTATATACAAAGAAGATTATAAAAGAGTATCGTGATAATCATAGCAAAAAAGAAGTAAAGGAAATCGCAAAGTCTAATGCAGGAAAAAAGGCACATTTAGAAGCGACGAGAAATGACTTTGTGTACCTTTTTTCTAAAGGAGCTTTAAATGATGCGTCTAATGTAGATTTAAGTTCATTTCAACTAATAATAAATACTCTTGATACTTTTCTGATAAATTTAGAGAAGGGGGCTTGTAGTTGGCAACAAAACGATGATGAAGACCTCTTTAATCTTATCTACGTTGAGCCAAATGATAAATATTTGACACAGGAAAAAAGATGGAAAAATATAATTAAAGAGGCTGGTATGGAAGCTTATTTATTTGAAAATTGAAATAATAATGATGATTTTATGGTAATTAAGTTATCTATTAGCTAAGACCATAAAGCCTTTTTAAAACAAAAACTTCAACCAATCATGAACGCACATAGAGAAATAGTAAAGCCTCATAAAGGAGTTTTAAGGATAGAAATCCCCGAGGAAATGAAAAATGCGGACGCCATTGAGGTATTTATGGTCGTGGCTGATACTCTATCCAAAATACAGAAAAAAAAGAAGGTGGATTTGACCAAACTGGCAGGAAAGTACAAAGACTTGCCAAATAGAGAAGCGTTATTAAAACAACTTGACGACCTCAGAAACGAATGGGAACGGCCTGTATTTTAGATACCTCTGCTTAATGCTGGTCGGGATTTGCAATCCCGATCCCAGAGCAAAGGATTTATAATCCAAAAAACTAAAAATCACTTATGGGTTTTAAGTACCGAATAGAAGACCATCAGGAAGTTTATTTTCTTACCTCAACTGTAGTAGATTGGATTGATGTTTTTACAAGAAAAGAGTTAGCCGAAATAGTAGTGGATTCATTGCGGTATTGCCAAAAAGAAAAAGGGCTTTTGCTTTATTCCTGGTGTTTAATGCCAAGTCATTTACATTTAATTGTAAGTGCAACTGATGGCAAAAGTATTTCGGATATCATGAGAGATTTTAAAAAATTTACGTCAAAAAAGATAGTCCAAACGATTCAGACAATCAACGAAAGCAGAAAAGAGTGGATGCTTGATAAATTTGAATTTGCAGGACGGTGGAATCCCAAAATTGAAAACTATAAATTTTGGCAAGACGGCATTCATCCCATTATTTTGACAAGTAACCATTTTATTGATCAAAAACTAAGCTATATACACCAAAATCCCGTAAGTGCAGGAATGGTATTTGAACCCCAACATTATGTATATAGCTCGGCTATTGATTATTCGGGAGTGAGAGGGCTTTTAGAAGTGATTTTGATAGAATGATAAAGCGGATTATAAATCCGAAATTCAAACATCGAGATTGCAAATCCCGACCAACACCAAAGTACCCAAATTGAAATACAAGTCATTGAATACATAAAATCAACCCAAAAATGGGAAACTACATGACTATGGTGGCGGCTCAAGACGCGGCTGCCCTTGAAGAAGTAAAAAATGAGGTAACACCCACATTGCCTTTCAAAGCACCCGAACCGATGTCAGGCGCTCAAGCCCTGATGGAAGCTTTGATTGCCGAAGGTACGGAGGTGATTTTTGGCTATCCGGGGGGTGCTATTATGCCTACGTATGATGCACTTTTCGATTATATGGATCGTCTTGACCATATTTTGGTGCGTCATGAGCAAGGTGCCGGTCACGCAGCGCAAGGATACGCTCGTACGAGCGGTAAGCCCGGTGTTTGCTTAGTCACTTCCGGCCCGGGAGGCACTAATTTGGTGACGCCGATTGCCGACGCCATCATTGATTGTACTCCTTTGGTCTGTATTATAGGTCAGGTAAAATCTACCTTACTCGGCACCGACGCCTTTCAGGAAACCGATATTATTGGTGTGACAACGCCCGTATGTAAGTGGAATTATCAAATCACCAATCCTGACGAGGTCCCTGAAGTAATGGCAAAAGCGTTTTATATCGCTAAGTCAGGCAAACCCGGACCGGTAGTCATTGATTTTACCCGCGATGCGCAGATTAGTAAAATGACAAAGGAATACCAATATAAAAAACTGGACGGGTTGTTTAGCTATAAACCGCGCATTGTTCCTAAAGATGAACACTTAGAAAAAGCGGCTCAGCTTATCAATAACGCCAAAAAACCTTATATTTTGTTTGGCCACGGTGTATTGATTTCGGAAGCAATGGAAGAACTCAAAGCTTTTGCTGAAAAAACCGACATCCCCTGTGCCAGTACACTTTTAGGGCTTTCGGCCATGCCGATTGACCATCCTAATTATGTGGGTTGGCTCGGTATGCACGGCAATTATGGCCCCAATGTATTGACAAACCAAGCCGATGTAATCATTGCCATTGGAATGCGTTTCGATGACCGGGTAACGGGCGATGCCACCAAATATATTAAGCAGGCCAAAGTAGTGCACATTGAGATTGACCCGTCGGAAATTGACAAAATTATAAAAGCCGACGCCCCCGTTGTGGGCGATGCCAAAGAAGTGTTGAAACGTCTTCTTCCGTTGGTAAAAGCTAACAATCATTCTACTTGGCGCAATGAGTTTAAGAAGTACGACGTCATTGAAAATCAAAAAGTGACCGAGCGCGAATTAAAGCCCGAAGGTGAAATCAAAATGGCGGAAGTGGTACGTATGCTTTCCCAAAAAACAAACGGAGAAGCGTGCATCATTGCGGACGTTGGACAACACCAAATGATTGCGGCTCGGTATTATCAATTCAAAAACCCGCACTCTTACATCGCATCAGGCGGATTGGGAACGATGGGCTTCGCCATTCCTGCTTCCTTTGGTGCAAAAAAAGGTGCTCCGGACCGCGAAGTAGTTGCCTTTATCGGCGATGGCTGTTTCCAAATGACCATTCAGGAATTGGGAACAATTGCCCAAAGCGGTTTGGCTGTTAAATTGGTTATTCTTAACAACAACTATTTGGGCATGGTACGGCAGTGGCAACAGTTGTTTTTTGAAAAACGCTATTCGTTCGTCGAATTACAAAACCCTGATTTTGTGACCATTGCCAAAGGTTTCGGTATAGCCGGGCATACCTGCTCAGACCGCGAAAACCTGAGCGATTCGTTGGATACTTTGCTTAAATCCGACAAAGCTTATTTGTTGGAAGTAATCGTAGAAAAAGAAGAAAACGTATTTCCAATGGTTCCTTCCGGCGCTTCGGTAACTGATATTCGGCTGGATTAATCTGACACGAGCGATTTTGTACTTAATTAAACGCAAAAATTAAAACTCCCCTTCGGGGTTGGGGGTCTATGACAACTTACACCATCTGTATATTCACCGAAAACACCTTCGGGTTGTTGAATAAAATTACGATTATTTTCACCCGTCGCCGTGTCAATATCGAGAGTTTGACTGTGTCCGAAACCGAGCGAAAAGGCGTATCCCGCTATACAATTACGATTAAGCATGATAAGCGTGAAGAGGTGGAAAAATTGGTGCGCCAAATTCGTAAAGTTATCGAAGTATTGGCCGTGTTCGGCTATTTGGACGATGAAATCGTCTATAACGAAATTGCTTTATTTAAAATTGCCACTCCTTCCGGAGGCAAACCCATTGATATTGAAACTATTAACAAGGTCTACAAAGCATGGGTGGTTTATTGGGGACTGGATTATGTAGTGATTGAGAAAGCGGGAAATGAAAACGAGATATTGGATTTCTTCCGCTATATCAAATCCTACGGTATTTTAGAATTTGTAAAATCGGGACGAGTAGCCGTTGGAAAGGCTCCCAATGGCTTGGTAGAATTCCTGCCCGAAGAAGCCCATTGGGAGTATTACGTTTAAAAGTGCGTTATTTGCAGTCCTTTTACACTCAAACCTATAAGGTCTTTGAGACCTTATAGGTTTATTGCAAATTACTTATGGCTCAACTGCAATCACTCACCGCTCCTTTTCAATGGTTAGAAACCAAATTAGAAGCGTTCTTTGACAGCAAATTTTGGCAATTTAAGGTACTTTTTTTGGCCTTAGTCATTTCGGCAGACACCTTGCTGATTTTCAATTCCATCTTGGTTGATCGTGGTTTTCGGGATTTATACCAGGAAATGCGCCACCCGGGTTTGGTAGGCGGTTTTTTTTGGGATGATATTATCAAACAAGGTGCCGACCCATTTACCCCGAAAGAGTATGAAGCCGGCTCTCACGAAGCCAATCAGACCTTTCGGCTTACGGTTCCGCTGATTGCTTATGCGTTACACCTAAACGTAGCCACTCTTTATCTGCTTCAATTGCTGATAGGATTGATGTTTTTGTGGACCGTGGCAAACATTGTTAATGGCATTTTGAAAGACCGTGTCCTGACATTTTATTTTTTGACGGGATTTACGGCTATTTATGCGGGAGCCAACTTTTACATTAATTACTTAGGCCATGCCGATGCTTTTCCGTTTTGTTTTATGGCATTGGCCTTTTATTTTAGAAATCCATTGCTCGTGCTGCTGTTTTCGCAATTGAGCTTTTGGTGCGACGAACGAGCCATTATCAATTCGTCCTTTATCGGACTGTGGTTGCTGCTGCCGTTTATTGATACATTTCAAACGGAACGTAAACTGAATTGGAAACTTATTTCGCCCACGATTCTCGTATTGATTGTGAGCGGCGTTTTGTATTTGGCAGTAAGAAAATGGCTTGAGCTTTCCTTTCATCTAAAAATTGGGCACGACAATTCTCTATCAATCAAGTCTTTATTTTGGAGCTTGAGTATTTTTGGAGATAAAGTTACTCGTGGATTGGAAGGAATGTGGCTGATTATTGGGGCAGCTTTCCTAATTTTGTGGCAGTCAAAGCAACTCTGGAAGCTGTTATTATTTGCAGGAGCAGTAGGCGTTACCTTGTTTATTACCTTACTGGTCGCCGATGGTACACGTGCCTTATCGTTTGGCTTTATTGCCTTTTTTATTGCGTTGAAAATACTGCACGAATCCATTCCATCGAAGCAGCTGAAGTATTTGTTAATTGTTAGTGCCTTGGTTTCGCTTATGTTACCTATTTCGTTTCCCTAAAAATTATGAACGCAGCTTATTATAAAGAATATTATCACATTGAGCGTGAACATTGGTGGTTTTTGGTTCGCAATCAAATCATTATGAATCATTTACGTCGTCAGTTGCCGACCAACCGTCCGCTCAAGATTTTAAACGTCGGTATCGCTACAGGCCGCACCTCCGAACTGCTTACTGAGTTTGGAACCGTTAAATCGGTAGAATACGACCAAGAATGTTTCGAGTTTACTAAGTCGGCCGTTCCGTCGCTGGATTTGATTCAGGGTTCCATTCTTGAACTTCCGTTTGAAGATCAATCCTACGATTTAGTTTGTGCTTTAGACGTCATTGAACACGTAGAAGATCATCAGCTGGCTGTGCGTGAAATGCAACGCGTTTGTAAACCCAACGGTTTGGTGTGCGTCACGGTACCCGCTTTTATGTTTTTGTGGAATCAGCACGACGACGTCAATCACCACGTCAGGAGATACGACAAAACCCTGCTGGAGAGCTTGTTTACGAATACAGGAAAGGTCGTATTCAGCAGTTATTTCAACTTTTGGTTATTCTTTCCCATTGCAGGATTTCGATTGCTGTCGCGGCTTTTACCGCTACATCAGCGCAAGGTAGAAGAAGCAGGTTCTGACTTTACGGTCATGAATGGCTCGATATTCCAAAAGGTATTTTACGGTATTTTCAACAGTGAGAATACCTTCATTGAAAGCGGCATCCGATTGCCCGTAGGGGTATCGTTGTTGCTGAGTTGGCAAAAAAAATAAAATAGTACATTACCAAATAAACAAATCAATTCAATGGCACAAATCAATTTTGGCGGGAGCGTAGAAGAAGTAGTAACCCGCGAAGAATTTCCTTTAGAGAAAGCACGTGAAGTATTAGCAAACGAAACTATCGCCGTCATTGGATACGGTGTTCAAGGCCCGGGTCAAAGTTTGAATATGCGCGACAACGGTTTCAACGTAATAGTTGGCCAGCGTAAAGGCAAAACATACGATAAAGCAGTAGCTGACGGTTGGGTACCGGGCGAAACTCTTTTCGAAATCGAAGAAGCCCTCGAAAAAGGCACGATTATTTGTTTCTTGTTGTCGGATGCGGCACAAATTGAATTGTGGCCAACTGTTAAAGCCCATTTGACTGCTGGCAAGTCATTGTATTTCTCACACGGTTTTGGGGTAACTTACAAAGATCAAACAGGTATCGTTCCGCCAGCAGATGTGGATGTTTTCTTAGTAGCGCCTAAAGGTTCTGGAACGTCACTTCGTCGTTTGTTTGTAGAAGGAAAAGGCCTTAACTCTTCGTTTGCCGTCTATCAAGATGCTACGGGCAATGCGCGTACAAAATGTATTGCCATGGGTATTGGTGTAGGTTCTGGCTATTTGTTCGAGACTGATTTCTACCGCGAAGTTACGTCTGATCTTACCGGTGAGCGTGGAACTTTGATGGGTGCTATCCAAGGTATTTTCGCGGCTCAGTACGAAGTATTGCGCGAAAATGGACACTCCCCTTCCGAAGCATTCAACGAAACAGTGGAAGAACTGACGCAATCGTTAATGCCACTCGTAGCTGAAAACGGTATGGATTGGATGTATGCCAACTGCTCAACGACAGCTCAACGCGGTGCGTTGGATTGGTGGAAGCCGTTCAAAGAAGCAACCAAGCCAGTTTTTCAGAAATTATACGATTCCGTAAAATCAGGTGAGCAAGCTACTATCTCAATCACTCGCAACTCACAACCTGACTACCGCGAAAAACTCGAAGTAGAATTGGCCGAGCTTCGTGATTCAGAAATGTGGATAGCGGGTACAGCAGTACGTAGCTTGCGTCCTGAGCGTAACTAAGATTCTTTAACTCTAACAGGGTTTAAACTACTGCCAAGGTTAATATTGACGCTTATCTTCGTTTGAAAATATAGAAAATCCTCCGAGTTGTGTAAATTCGGGGGATTTTCTGCAATTACCCTAATTATCACTTTCATGAGTCTCGCCTCCGAAAAAAATAAACAAAAAGCCGCCGATTGGCCTACTTTTGATAATATCCTGCAAGCGGCTGAGCGTATTCGCAAAGTGGTAAAACATACCGACTTGGAATTAAACCTCAATTTTTCGGAGCGGTACGAAGCCAATATCTACTTCAAACGCGAAGATTTACAGGTGGTACGCTCCTACAAAATTCGGGGAGCTTATAACAAAATGGCGAGCCTGTCGGCAGAGGCACTCGCAAATGGCGTTGTCTGCGCCAGTGCGGGCAATCACGCGCAGGGCGTCGCTTATGCCTGCAACAAAATGCAGGTACGAGGTATCATTTTTATGCCCAGCACAACGCCTGCCCAAAAAGTAAAACAGGTCAAGTTATTCGGAAAAGACCAAATAGAAGTTGTGCTGCACGGCGATACCTACGATGATGCCTATCATGCAGCCAAGCATTTTTGCGAGACCAACGCCGCCACCTTCATTCACCCTTTCGACGATATACAAGTCATGGAAGGGCAGGGAACGGTAGGTCTGGAAATTTTTCGCGATGCTGATTTTAAAATTGATTATTTACTGTTTGCCATTGGTGGCGGTGGGTTGGCCTCTGGCGTGACGACAGTCTTCAAACAATTGAGCCCGGCAACTAAACTCATTGGGGTAGAACCCGTTGGCTCACCAACCATGTACACAGCCATCAAAGAAGACCACGTCGTAACGCTCGAAAACATTGATAAATTTGTAGATGGAGCGGCCGTAAAGCGTGCCGGTGAGCATACATTTCAGGTGTGTCGTCAAAATTTGGATTCCATTTTGCTCGTGCCTGAAGGAAAAGTGTGCTCTACGATTTTGCAATTGTATAATGAAGAAGCCATCGTAGTTGAGCCGGC
>NZ_JAIXST010000189.1 GCF_027484545.1 Runella sp.
ACTTCAACCTGAATGGAGTCGAATACAAGAAATGACTCCTCTCATCGTTGAATATGTAAAACAGCATCCAAAATGGCGCGTCTCATTGCAAACGCACAAATACATGGAGATTCCTTAAAGCAGTTGGCAATCAACAGTCGGCAGTCAGCAGTTTTTGCATTTTTCTCTCTTTTGTTATTCTTTTCTTTTCAAGGTTATTCCCAAAATCGCCCCTCCGCGTACGTCTCATTAAGCCAAAAAGGAACGAGTGGGCAACCTGCAAATGCGAAAAAAGCGGTTGAAGCATTTGAGAAAGGAACTAAGTTTTTCAATGAGAAAAACTTTGAAAAAGCAGCTCAATGGAATGATGAAGCTTTAAAATACGACTCCACTTACGCCGAAGCCTATTTCCGTAAGGCACAACTCTACGAAGTTTTTACTCAGCCTGATTTGGCGCTGCAATCATATCGAAAAAGCGTAACACTCAAACCCGATGCACCCCAGTTTGCAGTTGCTTACCAAAAACTCATAGAATATCATTTAAGAGCAGGAGAATATGGCCAGGCTAAGTCAGATTTGGACCATTATATTCCCTTTTTGAAACCCAATAGTATGGCCCAAAAACGGGCAAAGCGTCAATTGGTTACCTGTAATTACGGAGAAGCAGCAGTATTGAAGCCTTTGGTTATCAACCCCGAAGAACTGTCAGATACGGTCAATCAATTTATTCTGCAATATTTTCCTGCACTGACTGCCGACGGTGAAACACTGCTTTTTACGGCGCTGAAACCCGAAAATGACGAAGATTTATTTATTACTACTTTCAAAGATGGCCACTGGAGCAATCCCGTTTCTATTTCTGAACAAATAAATACGGCCGATAACGAAGGTACAGGTACATTATCTGCCGACGGAAGAACGCTGGTTTTTACAGCGTGCAATCGTAGAGATGGGTATGGCAGTTGTGATTTGTACATCAGTCATAAATTCGGAAATGATTGGGAAAAACCTAAAAATCTGGGGATTGTAGTTAACTCGCCTTATTGGGAATCACAACCCGCTCTGTCGCCCGATGGCCATACACTTTATTTTATTTCAGACCGTACAGGTGGAGTAGGCGGGCGTGATGTATGGTTTAGTACCTTATTGGGGAACGGCCAATGGACTTCTGCCCAAAATCTAGGGAATGTAATCAATACCCCCGACGATGAAGCTTCGCCTTTTCTTCATGCCAATGGACGTACGTTGTTTTTTGCTTCAGAAGGCCACGAAGGGTTAGGAGGATATGACTTATTTTTTGCGGACAGCACGTCAACGGGTTGGCGACCACCTCGCAACCTGGGCTATCCTATCAATACGTCGGATAACCAAGTGGCGCTTGTTATTACAGCAGACGGAGAATACGGTTACTATTCATTGGATACTAAGCGGGTTGGAAATCAACGAGTGTCGAGATTATACCGTTTTCGTTTACCTGACGAATTGAAAAAGCAATTCAATGTTGCCAATTATTTGAAAGGTTTGGTCACAGATGTTCGTACTAAAAAGCCCATTAAGGCTGAAATTGAACTTGTTGACCTCAAAACTGGTAAAATAGTGCAGCGGCTTGCGTCCGATGCAGCTTCGGGACGATATCTTACCACACTTCCAAATGGTGCCGAATGGGGGCTTTATGTGAGTGCGGCAGGCTATTTTTACAAAAGCCTGGCATTCGATTACAGCAAAAAAAATAGTGCTGAAGGCTATCAGTTGGATATTAGCTTAGATCCGTTTAACATGAATGCCTACGGGATTTTGAGTAATATTTATTTCGAGACAGGGAAAGCTGATTTACAGGAAAAATCCCGTTCGGAGCTTAATAAATTAATTGAACAGCTTAAAATCCAGTCTACATTGCGAATTGAAATTGCGGGTCATACCGATGACGTAGGCGATGCCAAACAAAATCAGATTCTTTCTCAGAAACGCGCTCAAAGCGTAGTAGATTATTTAATTGGTGCAGGTGTGGCCCGTGACCGTATCAAAGCGGTGGGTTTTGGTGAAGCAAAACCTATCGAGCCAAACGACTCAGAAGAGAATCGTCAACTCAATCGTCGTATTGAGTGGCGTATTTGGTGATTTTCTGTATAATTCGATGCCCTGTAAATCAAGCCATTTTGCCATCTACACCTTTTTTGCTTAATTTTGCAACTCTTTTGCAAAAACGAGTATTCCAACGATGAACGATTTTGATGATTGTATTGTAAATTCTAATACCAAAGATTGCCTTGCAATTAGCAGCAATCTGCAATCTATAAAATTGTAAATCTTTAAATTATACATTCTGTAATGTCTTCTGAAAAAGTTTCTTGCTTGATTATCGGTTCCGGTCCTGCGGGTTATACTGCGGCAGTTTATGCTTCTCGTGCGGGATTAAATCCTGTTTTATACACAGGCGGCCAACCGGGCGGCCAATTGACGATTACTACCGACGTAGAAAATTATCCGGGATATCCTGAAGGAGTACAAGGTCCTCAAATGATGATGGATTTTGAAGCACAAGCCCGTCGTTTTGGAACGGATATTCGTTATGGCTTGGCTACAAAAGTAGATTTCTCGGATTCCAATCTTCATAAAGTCTGGATTGATAATACTAAATTAATCGAAAGCCCGACTGTAATCATTGCAACAGGGGCTTCTGCAAAATGGTTGGGACTTGAATCGGAGCAACGTCTAAATGGACACGGTGTTTCAGCTTGTGCTGTATGCGACGGCTTCTTTTTCCGAAATCAGGAAGTGGCTATTGTGGGAGGTGGGGATACGGCCTGTGAAGAGGCGAGTTATCTTGCAAAGCTTTGCAAAAAAGTATACATGATTGTACGACGAGACGAACTTCGGGCTTCACAAATTATGCAAAATCGGGTAAAATCATTACCTAATCTTGAAATTTTGTGGAATACAGAGACAGAAGAGGTAATTGGAGAAAGTGAAGTGGAAGGCGTAAAGGTCAAAAATCTTAAAACGGGAGAATCTACTTTACTAAACGTAACCGGTTTCTTTGTAGCGATTGGACATCAACCAAACACAGAGGTTTTTAAGGACTTTATTGATATGGACAGTGCTGGATATATCCAAACGGTGAAAGGAAGTACAAAAACTAATATTGAAGGAATATTTGCCTGTGGAGACGCTCAAGACAATATTTACCGCCAAGCCGTGACGGCAGCAGGAACCGGCTGTATGGCTGCTTTGGATTCAGAGCGTTATTTGGCTGAAAAAGGATTGCATTAGTACACTAATCTATTTGTTTCCGATTATTCATTGCCTCATCGCAAGGTTCGTATCTAATAGATACAAACCATTTTAAATTAAGTTTTACTCCCGACGGTTGAGTGGGCATGGATTCGTTCCCCCTACTCAATCGTTGGCTAAATCAAACGCTGATGAAAGCCAAATTAATTTACTCATTGGTGCTCTTTTTGTTTTGTTTCGCAACAAACATTCAGGCGCAGGAAAGAGGATTATTTAAACGAAATCCCAAAATTAAGCCCAACAAAACCGAGGAAGTTAAATCCAGCACTCCGGTAATTAAACCACAAAAAGACGCCTTTGAAGAGTTTGAATCTGAAAAGCCTACCATGCGCTTTTCAAACACTTTTGAACCAGTTAAGGAAATAAACCCAACGGTGGCAGATGATACAACCGGTACTATCGACGAAGGGGAAACAACCGTTGCTGAATATATTGATTCTGTTCAGGTAGGGGATGATTGGGTTCAGGTAGCCGATTATTACGCTATCTGGGATTCAAGAACAATTGATCCCTATAACCTCAATCCTTTAGAGTTTGAAGAGAATCTCACACTTCGATTGTATGATCCAGGTAAAGGGCGTTTTTGGAACTTACCAACTGGTGAAACAAAAGTAACCTCTCAATTTGGGCCTCGATGGGGACGATGGCACGAAGGTATGGATTTAGACCTGAATACAGGGGATCCGGTATATAGTACTTATGATGGAATTGTACGGGTAGTAGCTTATAATGGAAGCGGGTATGGACGATTTGTACTTGTACGTCACTATAATGGACTCGAAACGTTATATGGTCACTTATCAAAAACTACGGTCGAAGTAGGCCAACTTCTCAAAGCAGGCGATATGGTAGGTTTAGGTGGGAATACAGGGCGAAGCTATGGTGACCACTTACACTACGAAAATCGCTACGAAGGTAATCCTTTTAGTCCAGCTTGGGTTTGGGATTTTCCTGGACAAACAATTCGTAATGAGCGTTTCGTATTATCACCGCGAGTTTGGGATCACCTGAGAGGTGGCCGTGCTTATGATAGTGAATTTGATATTAGTAAAGCTCCTATTAAGCGTACCGTTCTACATCGTGTACGACGTGGAGAGACTCTTGACTCCATTGCCAACAAGTATGGCATGTCAACCTCAGAACTTGCACAAAAAAACCGTTTACGTCTTAGCGCTCGTTTAAAAGTTGGGCAACGACTTCGGGTAAAAGAAACAAAATAATATGAAATTAGATTTGTTGGCCATCTCTGCTCACCCGGATGATGTTGAACTTGGCTGCGCCGGTACAATTTTAGCTGCCCTTGCGAAAGGCCGAAAAGTGGGTATTTTAGATCTTACACGCGGTGAATTGGGAACAAGAGGTACTCCTGAAATTCGTATTGAAGAGGCTGAAGCCGCTGCTCGTATTTTAGGAGTGAGTCTCCGAGATAATGTAGGGATAGCCGAT
Organism: Runella sp.; assembly: GCF_027484545.1. Lineage (GTDB taxonomy): Bacteria > Bacteroidota > Bacteroidia > Cytophagales > Spirosomataceae > Runella. The sequence goes on from NZ_JAIXST010000189.1 coordinate 4,717, forward strand.
GGCTTTTTCCAAAACGACCCAGCAAACCAATTGGCTCTTGTGCCTTATATAAGGAAATACCGGCCGGAGATTGTTTTAGCCAATGCAATTGAAGATCGTCATCCCGATCATGGCAAAGGAGCTAAGCTAATTTATGATGCCTGTTTCTTAGCGGGATTACGACGTATTGAAACTGTAGATAAAGATGGAACCCCTCAGGAAGCTTGGCGACCTAAGTTTATCTATCATTTTATCCAAGACAGATACATAAAGCCTGACTTCGTAGTAAATATTACACCCTATTGGGAAAAGAAGGAGGAAGCTATCCGTGCTTTTAGAAGTCAATTTTATGACCCTAATAGCGCCGAGCCGAATAGTTATATTTCATCTCCAGAGTTTTTGGACTTTGTTGAAGCACGTTCAAAAGAACATGGTCATGCAATAGGGGTTAAATATGGAGAAGGTTTTACTACACAACGAATTTTAGGGATTAATGATTTGTGGACACTGATTTAAGTAATTGTTGGTTGAAAATTGTACTATTGAAATGTTTGTTTTTGACATTTAAAGAACTTTGCAAAAAAGTCGTTTTTTTTAAGAAAGTACTTGTGTGGTTTAAAATGAACTGTTACCTTTGCACTCCCAAACAACAAGAGAGGGAAATACAAAGGAAGTTTTCCAAAGAAAGTTTTGAAAAAATAAAAAAAATCAAAAAAATATTTGGAAATAAGATTTAAAAATCAGACCTTTGCAACCCCAAACAAAAGGAAACTCACAAACGATGTGATAAAAAGCCAGAATAAGTAGTTTGGTTAGCTCTTTGAAATGATGAGTAAGTTAAGGTTCAATAGCGAGTCTTTGTGAATCAGTCAATTGATTTTTTATAATATTTACGATGGAGAGTTTGATCCTGGCTCAGGATGAACGCTAGCGGCAGGCCTAATACATGCAAGGCGAGGGGTTAGCAATAACACCGTCGTACGGGTGCGTAACGCGTATGCAAC
>NZ_JAIXST010000072.1 GCF_027484545.1 Runella sp.
GAGGTCAGTTCAGATTTTTCTGCTTCTGACAAACTCACCTTTTTTGCTATGCGTGCCATGAGAATAAAATGTTTTACTCTCAAAATTAATAACTAAAATTAAATTGCCAAAACACTAGTGCCTTTTTAGTAACTTTTTCCAATAAAAAGCTTTTTGGAAAATATTTCAGACATATACAACAACTTTTAAGTACATTTTTGAATCCATATTACCGATAATTATATACCGAATAATATAAAACGTTTTTTGTTCATTATCATTTTACCGGCTCTTGTTAATTAAAGCTGTCAAAAGTAGAAATTATTATTTTTACGCGTTTATACGTTAAATTTTGAGTTTTAGCGAAAGTAATTTACACTATTTCCTATTCCTTCAATGAGTACTGTTTATCACGAAATTACCCCACTTACCGACAATGACTGCTTTATGGTCTTTGCTCGGGTTAAGAACAAATTTGATTTTCCGCTTCATCACCACGAAGAATTTGAGTTAAATTTTATTGAAGGAGCTCAAGGAGCCAAACGTATTGTGGGAGATAATATTGAAGTCATCCAAAACGTGGAATTGGTTTTGGTAGGCTCCAATATACCTCATGGATGGTTCACCAATGAACGCCCCGAAAGTAAAATTCACGAAATTACTATTCAATTTCACCGTGATTTATTTAACGAAAAATTGCTGCAACGCAATCAGCTCAGTTTTATCCGAACCATGCTTGAGCGCTCAGTACGAGGCATATCCTTTTCTCCAGAAACCATCCATTCTATCAAACCAAGGCTTCTTGCATTAAATCAAAATAGCGGTTTTGGCTCAGTTTTGGAACTGATGTCCATCCTCCATGACCTTTCGATTTCGCGCAATATGCACATGCTCACGAGTTCATCATTTGTAAATGAAAACTTCACCTACAACAGCCGCCGACTCGAAAAAGCGTTTGAGTTTATGAAAGCCAACTACGACAAAAATATATCACTCGAAGATATGTCTAAAATCGTAAGCATGACCGAAGTGGGTTTTAGCCGATTTATCAAAAAAAGAACGGGCAAAACCTTCATTGACAGCCTTAATGACATTCGGCTGGGACACGCTTCACGGCTATTGATTGATACAACGCTTACTATCGCCGAGGTTTCCTACAAATGCGGATTCAATAATCTGTCGTATTTCAACCGTATTTTCAAGAAAAGATACAATTGTACTCCCAAAGAATTTAGGGAAAACTACTCAGGAACAAGAACATTCGTATAGGTTACTTAAACAAATTATACTCAACCTTAACCATTACTTCTATGCGTAAATTATTCCATTTTAGGGTGCTGTTTTTTTTCTTCCTTTTCGTAAAAACAACGCTGGCTCAAACCAAATTGGATAGTTTGTTGCCCGTTCGCGGTTTTTGTATTGCGGCACCGCAAGTGAAACAGGTCGAGGCGTTTGTTACATTTATCAATGAAGAGTTGGCTCCGCGTCAGGTCAATACGCTGATTCTACGCGTTGATTACAACTACCAATTTGAGAGTCATCCTGAATTACGGGACAGCATTGCGCTCTCAAAACGGGACGTTCGGAAACTGGTCAATGCCTGTCAAAAACACGGCATCCGAATCATTCCGCAAATTAACTTACTGGGACATCAATCCTGGGCTTCAAAAACCGAAAATTTATTGCGCGTCTATCCCGAATTTGACGAAACACCCCACGTAAAAATGCCCGAAAAATACGTGTGGCCCAATGCCGACGGACTTTACTGCAAAAGTTATTGCCCTCTGCATCCGGGAGTACATAAAGTGGTCTTTGAACTCATGGACGAAATCTGCGACGTATTTGAAACAGATGCTTTTCACGCAGGCATGGACGAAGTTTTTTACATCGGCGACGCCAAATGCCCACGGTGCGCAGGACGCGATAAAGCAGAACTCTTTGCGGGGGAATTGAACGAACTTCGAAATCATTTGGCCCTCAAAAACCGCAAATTGTGGATTTGGGGCGACCGACTTATTGACGGAAAGGCAACGGGAATCGGCGAATGGGAAGGGAGCTACAACAATACTCATAAGGCTATTGACCTGATTGCCAAAGATGTAGTTATTTGCGATTGGCACTACGAACGGCCAGACCAAACAGCCGTTTACTTTGCCATGAAAGGTTTCAACGTAATTACCTGTCCGTGGAGAAAACCCAAAATTGCCGTTGCCCAAACGCAGGACATGATCAAATTCAGGCAAACGGCTACGAAGGACATGAGACCCCGGTATTTTGGAATGATGCAAACGGTATGGTCAGGAGCAGGGCCATTTTTAGACGAATATTACGGGGTGAAAGTGAACGAAAAAGCGGGTGAAAATACGGCTTCCAATTGTTTTAAAACCATGTTTGAAGAAATCAAAAAAGTAAGCGAACAATAATTTTTCCAAAACCCTTTACTGTGCAAACTTCTCTAAAACGCATTCTATCCATCGATGTTTTTCGGGCACTGACCATGCTTTGGATGATTTTTGTCAATGACTTGTGGAGCTTATCTGGAATCCCTTATTGGCTCGAACACGCCAAGGCCACCGAAGATTTTCTCGGTTTTGCCGATGTGGTCTTTCCCTGTTTTTTGTTTATACTGGGCATGGCCATTCCTTTTGCCATTCAAAACAGAATAACGAAAGCAGACAGTAACGGACAAATCATTCTGCATATCGTCACTCGTTCGGTGGCGTTGCTGGTGATGGGGATATTTACAGTCAATGTACCCGAAATGAACGAACAGGCCACGGGCATGAGTCGGGCTTGGTTTCAAATCTTAATGGTACTTGGATTCTTTTTAATTTGGAATGTATACCCCAAATATGAAATAACAAAGAAAATCGTTTTCATTGGTTTACAGGCTATTGTCGTCTGTTTACTGCTCTATTTAGCCTTTATTTTCAGAGGTGGAGAAGACGGACATTTAGTAAGAATGGCACCTCAATGGTGGGGAATCTTAGGACTTATCGGCTGGACGTATTTGGGGTGCGCTCTTATTTATCTCTTTTTCCATAAAACCCCCGTTTTATTGGTGGTTTCGTGGGCGTTTTTCACCTTCATGACCATTGCAGGGCACGCGGGTTGGTTACTGAAAATTTGGCCCAACGGACCCACTGACTGGATTTTAGGTAATGGTGCCTTTCATTCGTTTGCTTCGGCAGGGATTTTGGCTACGTTGCTGTTAGAACGTTTTTATACTCCTAAAAAGAAAATAAGCCTGATTCCCATTTTTAGCGGAATCGGCGTTCTTTTTCTGATTGCCGGGTTTATTTCAAGAAATTTCTTCATCATTTCAAAAATTCAGGCTACTTCGACCTGGATTTTCCTTTGCTGCGGGATTGCCTTTCTCCTGTATACGTTCATTTATTGGCTGGTAGATATTCAGGGAAAAGCGGGTTGGTTTGCGCTCATCAAAGTAGCAGGCACAAGCACATTGACCTGTTATCTAATTCCTTACGTTTACTACAGTATGGCCGATATGTTGCCTTTTTCAATTCCTGAGTCGCTCAAATTTGGCGCTGTTGGATTGGTCAAATCGCTGCTATTTGCGTTTCTTATTATCGGAATTACGGCTCTTTTGGGGAGAATGAAGATTAAGCTGAAAATCTAAGAATCAGGGCAGTTGAACTGCCCTGATTCCTGATAGTTTGACCAACTTTTATTTCTTCAACAAATCACTCAATTTTTTCTGCGCGGCCTGTACTGCGGCGATGGTTTGGGTAGTGGCAGGCATATCTGTATCGTGCAGGATATTATGCAGCGTAGCAAACTCCCCTCCCACTCTTTTGAGAGCGGCTTCCTGTGCCAAAACAGTTTTCAATCCTTCTTCGGTATAACGGGCCACTTTTCGCATTTCTTCGCTTTTTTTGATGGCTTCCAATGCTTTTTGCCTTCCTTCGTAACAAATCACTGACAAATCGTGAATCTGTTGGAGTTGGGCAGGAGTTGTCTTGACGCGCGGGTCCATTTTTAGGGTCAAAGGTTGGGATTTAGATTGGCCATTTACGGTGAGTTTCACCGAATACGTAGCTGGCAAAACCCAAGGTGAAGTAGGGTCAGGAGCGGTATTTTGATAAATGGACGAAATTGGAAACTGCACCGGCAAGTCTAACGGTGCGTAGTGCATATCCCACATGAAACGATGCGAACCTGCTTCACTCGATAAAATTTGTTGTGGTCGAATCCAATACGCAGGGGTATTGGAAGGGGGCAAAACGTAAGGTTTATCATTGCTTGAATACTTCCGAACCACTTTTCCTGCTGCATTCAGAATTTCCAGCGTCACTTCTCCATTGGCTTTGTCCTTCAGGAAATAGTTGATGATGGCTCCGTCGGGTGGATTTTGTCCACTGGGCTCTTCTTGAGGTATCGGGGTATCAGTGTTCAAATTCCAACGAACGCGGTAGGTCAATTGAGGTTTAAACAAAATTGACTGGCTCTCCGCAATGGAAGGCGCAATTTGTCGCAAAGGTGAAATATCATCCAAAATCCAAAAACCCCGACCGTGCGTACCTGCCACCAAATCATCGTCTTTGATGACCAAATCACGCACCGAAGTAGCCGGCATATTCAGCCGCAGTGATTGCCAGTTGTCGCCATCGTCAAAAGAGACATAAATAGCTTCTTCTGAACCTGCAAAGAGTAACCCTTTCCGAATAGGGTCTTCGCGCACCACGTTGATGGGTTCATTTTTTGGTAATCCTTTCACAATTTCCTGCCACGTTTTACCTCCGTCGTGGGTTCGGTAAATGTGCGGACGGGCATCATCACAACGAATTCGGTTGACCGCCGCATAGCAAGTGTTATTGTCGAAACGCCCCGCGTCCATGAGCGATATTTTACTCCAAGCAGTTACTTCAGGAGGTGTAATGTTACTCCACGTTTTACCACCGTCGCGAGTGATGTGCATGAGACCGTCGTCCGTGCCGGCCCAAATGGTATTGATATTTTGATACGATGGAGCAATCGTATAAATCACTCCCCGACGCGGCATTTTTTTCATTTCCTCCGACGTGTAGACTCCTACACTTTTCGGAATATCGTCGTAGGTTTCTCGCGTTAAATCGGGACTGATGACCTGCCAAGAGTTGCCCCCGTTTTGAGTTTTGAAAAGCACATTTCCCGCAAAAAACAACGTCTTTTTATCCACCGGAGAGAATAATACAGGGACTGTACGCACAAAACGGTATTTGCCAGAGCGCACGGATTCGGGCGCAATGTTCTGGGTTTGCCCCGTTCGTTTGTCAAATTTGGTAATTTTCCCGCCATAAATAATATTCGGGTCGAGCGGGTCGGGAGCTACGTAGCCGTATTCTTCTACGCCCACGGGATGCCATTCGCGAAACGAAATTTGACCGTCGTTTCCGCGGGAGGCAATTCCTACCGAGCCGCTTTCCTGTTGTCCGCCGTACACATTATACGGAAAGGCATTGTCCGTAATGACGTGGTAAAATTGCGCCGTGGGTTGGTTGTACCACGAACTGAACGTCTCTCCGCCATTGACAGTAATAATCGCTCCTTGGTCTGCCGCAATGAGAATGATTTGGGGATTGTCGGGATTAATCCAGATGCGGTGATAGTCATCACCACCGGGAGCTCCGCGAAAAGCACTCCAATTCTTTCCGCCATCCGTTGATTTCCAAGTCACTACGTTGGCCGAATAGACCACATCGGCATTTTTAGGGTCCACTTTAATTTCGGCAAAATCGCTTCCCCTCCCCCACAGGCGTTCATCGGGATTGGTTCTGTACCAGGAAGTTCCGGCGTCGTCGGAACGATAAATACCGCCGTTTTCGCCCGCATCTACCGTTGCATACAGGCGATTGGGGTCTGAAGGTGCAATTCCCAAACCGATACGCCCCAATCCTTGCTCAAACGTGGGTAATCCTTTCGTCAATTTTCTCCAGATCACGCCACCATCGGTAGATTTATAAAGACCGCTTTCGGGGCCTTGCCAAGCCCCGTTTTCCCACGGCCCCTGACGCGCCGCCCACAGCACAGCATAGACGGTATTAGGGTCTTTAGGGTCGAACATGACCTGCACCGCCCCCGTATTTTCATTTCTATACAGAACCTTTTCCCACGTTTTTCCGCCGTTTTCCGTTTTATAGATTCCGCGTTCTTCATTTGGACCGTAAGGATGCCCCAATACCGCCACAAAAACCCGATTTTCATTGGCAGGGTCAATGGCGATTCCACCAATTTGTTGCCCATCGCGCAAACCCGTATTCGTCCAGGTTTTTCCTCCATCAGTTGATTTATAAACTCCGTCGCCGATGGACAAATCAGGACGCTGAATACCTTCTCCACTGGCAACATACAGCACATTGGGGTTGGAGGGAGCCACGGCAATATCACCTACTGAACCCGTGGATTGATCGTCAAAAATCGGCACCCACGTACGACCGTAATCGGTTGTTTTCCAAGCGCCTCCGTTATTTACTCCTACGTAAAACACATTAGGTTGCTGCGGCACGCCCACGGCTCCAACAGTTCGGCCACCGCGGTGCGGGCCAATCATTCGCCACTTCATGGCGTTGAAATAGTTAGCCTGCCCCAATGCCGAATTTAACAGGCAAAATGTACAGGAAAGAAAAAATAGAAAAATAAGGGTTAGGCGATTCATAGGAGTTAGGATAAGATTTTACAGTTTCGTTTTTACGATTGGCAATTTGATTTGCGACGGGTAAAGGGTCGAATGATGAATTTGATTGTGTGCTACTATGCCTTTGCTTTCATCAAAATTATTCCCACCCGTGTTCAGATTTCGGTCAAATCGGGGAAAATTACTGCTTGATATTTCGATACGAATACTGTGTCCGGGAGCAAAAAAATTGGAAGTAGACATGGGACTGAGCGTCAATTTATAGACTTTTCCGTTTTCCATCATTACTTCTTTGTCAAAGCCTTCGCGGTAGCGGGCGCGGAGAATGGTTTCGTCCAAATTATAAGCGCGGCCATCCGGATATACATCCAAAATTTTCACCGTAAAATCAGTATCTTTTGCATCCGACGATACGTACAAAGTAGTTTCGATCGTACCCGTCATTTCCACACCGTCTTTGAAGGGTTCGGTCGTATACACCAAAATATCGTGGCGCGCTTCCATTTGATGCTGGTCAAACGAACCACCCTGCACGGAATTTCCTGCACAACACACATTACCTCCGTAAGAAGCTACGGGAAAAGCCGGGTCGTAGGTAAACACATCCGCTTTGTCTTCCTTGGGCAGGGTTTGCGTCGTCAGTTTTCCATCCCCGTATAAACTGTTCGCTTTTCCTCCACTGTGAAGGTAATAAGTGGTCATTTCACTAGTAGCAGGAGGCCACGTTTCGGACGATTGCCATTTATTGACACCCATCGTATAATATTTCACCCGTGGGGTCTTTTTGGCAAAATCGTTGGCTTCGCCTTTGAGCCACAGATCAAACCAACCATAAATCATACTATCGTAGTCCAAACGGGCATCTCCTACGCTGCGCTCACCCACAACGGTATTTTCGGTGGCGCGTTTGTAAGCGCAGTGAAGCGTAGGGGCAATGACAAGGTATTGATTATCCGCTATTTGCGGTGTTTTCGCACTTTTACGAACGTGGTTGAACAGTGCCAAATTCGGGCTACACGATACGTCGTACCAAGAAACAAACCAAAAACTCGGCTTATTGAGCGGCATATTGTCGTGATACAATCCTCCCTTGAACCATTCCGGGTCGTTGGGTTTACGTCGAATCATTTTTTCGTACACACCCTGTTGCCCATTTACATTTTTGATAATATCAGTCACCGGTAAATGACGAAATGCTTTTGACCAATCGACGGGCGGCATTTCGGTCGCCAGATCATAATAACGCGACGCCCTCACCAATTGCTCCTGCGTAGCCTCTTTGGGAAATAATGGACGCACCGCGTCGTTTTGCGTACCATACAGCCAAGAAGTAAAAAGCATTTGTTGCGCACCACCCCGGTACCAGTTGCCCTGTTCCCAAAACTCCCCTACTTTACCCACGCCCGCGCCAAACCCTTGCGGAACCATCGCGACGTGAGCAGGATGATCCAACGACGCTACCGCCATTTGCCATTCGGCGGTGGATGAACAACCCAAAGTGCCTATTTTCCCATTGCACCACGGTTGTTTGGACATCCATTCAAACGCATCGTAACCATCGGTAGTAGGTATCCCCAAAATATCCCAAGTTCCTTCGGAAAAGAATCGTCCTCGCTCATTTTGAACTACATACGCATATCCGCGCGATACGGCATCCAAAGCCGACTGATACGTCCCATTTCTCGCCTCTCCGTTTCCCCAGGAATTGAAATTATAAGGAGTTTTGGAGAAAATAATCGGGACGGGTTTGTCCGTTTTGGGACGGTAAATATCCGTAGCCAACCGCACTCCGTCGCGCATGGGCATCATTACTTTTTGGTCAATGACGGCAATGGCCTGCAATTTTTTAAGCACATCTTCCTGTGCCCAACTAAACAGCGGGGAGGTTAAAAGAAAAATGAGTAACCGTTTTTTCATTGTTGATTTAGTTTAGTAGATGAAGGTATTCTTTTCATTAAGTCAATGAGTTGGCTTTGCAAAAGGGCTGTGAGACATCGCCGAAGGGGAAGATGTAACTATAGAATTTGCCAATTGCGTTATTTTAAGGCACTTTTTCTCCTTGTAGCAAAGCTACACCAAAGCAGGCGTTTTTAAAAATAACTTGGCAGGCTTTAGAATACCTTGAGACACTTAGGTGGGTTTATTAGCACAGTTCGTTGTTACGAGGCTATTACTATAGAGAGTGCTGTGGGGCACAGCACACGGGGGAGAACTTAAATACAGCTATTTTCATTACATACAATGTTTCTATATATTTGTATGGACTAAAAAGTGCTTTTCCATGAAAAAGAAAGAGAAATATAACAGCTTTCAGGAAATGAAGGAAAGTTCAGCTTCAATCAACTCGGAAAATGCCGCCGTAGTAACGGAGCGTCATGAGAAACTGGAGGGCTTTATACGTTTTTTGAGGGGTAATCATGCAAAAAGCACCGCCACAAACAATAAGTAAGCCAGTACCCGGAGAATAATATGGATTTTAGTGGCATTCTTCACCTCTTCACTGCATTAAATAAGCACTATGTTCAATCAATGGTTGTTGGTGGTACGGCTGTAGCTTTTTACGGCCATTACAGGCGGTCTACCACAATGGCCGGTTAGATTATTGAAAAGCCTGACATAGATATTTGGTACAATCCAACCTACCAAAACTATTACAATCTGCTTAACGCCATACAGGAACTTGGTAAGGATATAACTGAATATAGAGACGAAGTTATACCCGACCCCAAGAATTCTTTCTTCAAATTTGAATTTGAGGATTATACTCTTGATTTCCTGCCAAGTAACGTGTAAATAATAAGCTGGTCAATTTCTGCCTTTTACAAGGTAGTTCCATTTGGGTCTTTTATCATCAAATAATATGAATGTCTCTATATTATCTCTAAACTTTTGACAAACCAC
>NZ_JAIXST010000303.1 GCF_027484545.1 Runella sp.
CATAACTTAAAAAGAAGAGGAAAGAAGGCCGTTCACCAAACCTTTTGCCTTCTTTTAAAACCAGATTTAAGAAAATATAATGAGTGCCTTGTTATCAGTCCCATATAGGGTAAGAGCCTTTATTATTTTTACAAAAACACTATTTTTCACCGGAAAGAACCGAGAGATAAAGAGATTGGATTAATTTTGAGAAAGAAATAGAATAATACCTTACAGATGCAATCACTCAAAAATATCCTACAGTATTTAGCTAATCCAAGCTTTTTTCAAACGTACAATTTGGAAAAAATTGGCGTTTTTGGCTCAATGGCACGTGGTGAAGCGGCTAATGATTTAGATTTGTTGATTGATGCTGATCCAAGAGATTTTAAAAAATGGATTCAATTCAAGGAAAAAATTGAGACTGATTTATCTATCAAAGTTGATATTATGTTTGAAAAGTATGCCGATCCAATCATTCTTCACCGAGCCCAAAAAGAGGTAATTTATGTAGTCAGATATTAAAAATGATTTAGTTTACTTGCTTCGGATAACCCAATATTGATTATAAAAACATTGACTAATACCCCAACATGCAATTCTCCCACCTTCACTGCCACCGAAGCGTCGGTCCGAACCCAATACTCCCTGCTCGGCGGCGCGGCTAATAGTTTGAGGACTTTTTTTGATTATAAAAACATTGACTAATACCCCAACATGCAATTCTCCCACCTACACTGCCATACCCAATACTCCCTGCTCGATGGCGCGGCCGATATTAAAAAGCTGTTTAAAAAAGCCAAAGCCGACGAGATGCCTGCCATTGCCATCACCGATCATGGCAATATGTTCGGTGTGTTTGAATTCGTAGCCGAAGGCCATAAAACGGGCATCAAACCCATTGTGGGATGTGAGTTTTATTTGGTGGAAGACCGCCACAAAAAACAGTTTACCAAAGAACAAAAAGACGTACGCCGCCACCAACTGCTGTTGGCCAAAAACGCTGAAGGTTACCGCAACTTGGCCAAACTTTGCTCGTTGGGTTTCATTGAAGGGATGTATGGCAAGTACCCGCGTATCGACAAAGAACTGTTGGTAAAGTACCACAAAGGGCTTATCGCTACCACCTGCTGCATTGGAGCAAGTGTGCCACAGGCCATCATCAAAAAAGGCGAAGAAGCAGGGCGGCAGGAGTTCAAATGGTGGTTGGATCTGTTTGGTGATGACTATTACGTCGAAATCCAGCGTCACGGTATTCGCGATCAGATCGTTGCCAACGAATCCCTGCTCAAATACGCCAAAGAGTTTAATGTCAAGGTAATATGTTCCAATGACAGCCACTACGTAGAACAGGACGATGCCAACGCGCACGATATTTTACTGTGTGTAAACACCGGTGACAAACAGGCGACACCCACCAATAAGGATTTTGACGACGCCAATCCGATGCCCAAAGGCACGCGCTTTGCGTTTTTCAACGATGAGTTTTATTTTAAAACCAAATCGGAAATGCTCAAAACGTTCAGCGACCTTCCCGAATCGCTGGACAATACGCAGGAAATTGTTGATAAAGTAGAGCTTCTAAAGCTCAATCGGGATATTTTGCTGCCCAACTTTCCTATTCCAGAAGAGTTTAAAAAGCACACAATTTCACAAATGATTGATTTTAACGGACGGATGAAAGAACTCACCGCCGACGTGCTCAATCAATGGGAATACCTCAAGCACTGGACCTTTGAAGGTGCACGAAAAAAATACGTTGAAATTACGCAAGAAGTAGAAGAACGCCTCAACTTTGAGCTGAATACCATCAAAAACATGGGTTTTCCTGGTTACTTCCTTATCGTAGCCGATTTCATTCAGGCCGGGCGCGACATGGGCGTACTCATTGGTCCGGGGCGGGGCTCGGCGGCGGGAAGTGCCGTAGCGTATGCGGTAGGAATTACCAACATTGACCCCATTAAATACGATTTACTTTTTGAGCGTTTTCTGAATCCTGACCGTATCTCCATGCCCGATATTGATACGGACTTTGACGACGAAGGCCGCCAGAAAGTGATTGATTATGTGGTGCAGAAATACGGCAAAAACCAAGTAGCTCAAATCATTACCTACGGTACGATGGCAGCTAAATCGTCCATCAAAGACGTGGCGCGGGTAATGGACTTGCCGTTGTCGGAAGCCAATGCCGTGGTGAAGTTGGTACCGGATAAGCCGACCTACAACATGAACCTGAACAAGGTGTTCAACGTGCCCATCGAAAAAATGGCGGAGATCATCTCGCCTGATGAGGTCGAGAACCTGAAAAAATTGCGTGAAATGCTCAAAGGCAGCGACCTGACCGCCCGAGTATTGAAAGAAGCGGTGAAATTGGAAGGCACCGTCCGTAACGTAGGTATCCACGCGGCGGGTATCATCATTGCGCCCGAGGATTTGACCAACCTGATTCCGGTCAGTACGTCCAAAGAATCGGAGTTGTTGATTACCCAATACGAGGGTAAAATCATTGAGGATGCAGGGGTTATCAAAATGGACTTTTTGGGGTTGAAAAACTTGACCATTATCAAAGAAGCCATGCGGATGATTGAGGCCAACCACGGAGTTAAAATTGAAATTGATTACATACCGCTTGACGACCCGAAAGTGTATGAACTCTTTCAACGGGGAGATACCAACGCGATTTTTCAGTTTGAATCCGACGGTATGAAAAAGTACATGCGCGAGCTGAAACCCGACCGTTTCGGGGACTTGATTGCCATGAACGCCCTGTATCGCCCGGGTCCGATTGCTTATATTCCAAATTACATCAATCGTAAACACGGCCGTGAAAAAGTAGAGTACGACCTTCCCGAAATGGAAGAATATCTTGCGGATACCTACGGAATTTCAACCTATCAGGAGCAAATCATGCTTCTTTCGCAGAAATTGGCCGGCTTTACCAAAGGCGATGCTGACGTGTTGCGGAAGGCCATGGGTAAAAAACAAATTGAAGTCTTGAACAAAATGAAGAGTAAATTCATTGAAGGCGGAAAGAAAAACGGCTTAGATGAAAAGAAGCTCGACAAAGTTTGGACCGACTGGGAGGCATTTGCATCCTATGCTTTTAACAAATCGCACTCCACTTGCTATGCTTTTGTAGCTTATCAAACGGCCTATCTTAAAGCTCATTATCCGTCAGAATACATGGCGGCGGTGATGACGAGTTCGTTGGGGAATATTGAGAAACTGACTTTCTTTTTGGAAGAATGTAAAGCCATCGGTTTGCCTGTACTTGGTCCGGATGTCAACGAATCGGAGCGACGTTTTGGGGTAAATAAGCGCGGTGAAATTCGTTTCGGGCTCGGTGGAATCAAAGGTACAGGTGATGCTGCCGTGGAAAGTATCATTGAAGAGCGCGATAAAAACGGTCCGTATAAAGATATTTTTGATTTCATGACTCGCGTTAACCTGCGGACGGTCAACAAGAAAACCATTGAATCCTTGGCGTATGCTGGGGCGTTTGATCTGTTTGAAGAATTTCACCGAGCGCAGTATTTTGCAACGATTGACGGGGAACAACAAAATTTGATTGAAAAATTGACCAAATATGCCAACGCAGTGCAAGCTGATAAGTCCAACGCACAGGCATCGCTTTTTGGTGGTTTTGGGGGCGGTGGCGCTGACATTGCTAAACCAAAAGCACCGATTGTGGAGCATTGGGGCGATATCGAACGTCTTCGGAATGAGAAAGATGTGGTGGGTTTCTACATCTCTGGTCATCCGTTGGATATGTTCCGTCTCGAATTGGATAACTTCTGCACCTGTACCCTTGACCGGGTGATGGCTACTTCAGAATTGATTGAACCCAATGACGATGAAGAGGCCGAAGCAGCACCTGTCAACGTAGAAATTGGAGGAAAGCCGTTGCTGTTTGGAAAGGACGTTACCGTGGGAGGAATTGTGAGCAGTTTTCAGATTCGTACTACTAAAAATGGCAACTCTTTCTGCATTTTCAAAATGGAAGACTACGCCGGTTCGATGGAAATGGCGCTTTTTGGCGAAGATTTTGTGAAGTTTTCGGCCTATATTCAAACGGGGCACTTTCTGTTTATCAAAGGAAAAATTCAAAATCGCTGGAAATCAGAAGACCAATTTGAGTTCAAAATCACTTCAATGCAATTGCTGAGTGAAGTGAGAGAGAAGTTAACGAAAGAGATTCGTTTGCAACTGGATTTGGATTTATTGGACGGAGTCTTGGTCTCCAAACTCAACGTAGCGGTACAAGCCTTTCCGGGTAATTGCGCCCTGACGGTTTCTGTGTTGGATAACCTTACCCGCACTGAGGTAAAACTCCAATCCCGCACGCACCGCGTAGCACCCACCAATGAGTTTTTTAAATTGATTGAAAGCATGGGTGGAGTGAAGTTTTCGGTGAATTAAGGATGGAAATTGTTGCAAAGAAGATATGGTTTGATGATTCGCGTATCTTTGCTGAATTTAATGATGGGCGAATAATAGGAATGCCGCTGATTTGGTTTCCGCGTTTGGATAACGCCACAGATTTACAAAGAGTAAATTATGAACTTTGGAATAATGGAGCTTGGATCCATTGGGAAGAACTGGACGAGGATTTATCGGCAGAAGGCTTTTTGAGTTTCAGAAAAGAGCCTTTTTGTAAAATAGTTTAGTGGATTTGAAAAGCTTGTGTATGTATGAGTTGCCAGCCGTTTTAGCAGGTTTAAGCTATTGTTTTATCAGTAAGACTTCCTCCCCAAAAAAGTGAAACAAGAAAAGACGTTTAAAATAATTGCCGTTATTTCATATCTCCTTATCATTTTAATGGGTGACATGATTGGACTTCCTTTTTTCATTTGGCTATTATTTACTTTGGTTGACTTTGGTAACACAGACCAATTATTTGCTTTTTTGTCTGTTATTGGATTGACAATTATCTTTATGAAATTGAACTCTACACGAACTTTACAAATAGTGCTTATAGACATTGTTTGTTTTTTACTTTTGGCTGCTCCAATTGTTAGGCGACTCACTCTTGTTCCAATTGAAAAATTCAATTATTTAGCTTTCATTATTCCGATGGTAATTTTTGTATTACTTTATTCGATGTCAATTTACTTTTCTATTAAACAATATTTACAAATACAAAAAGTAGCAGTTTTACGAAAGGGATAATCCTCAATTATGCGATTTTTTGAGAACAAGGCTAAAGTGAATGCTGTACTTAATGCTACTTATTACATGAATAAATCAATGAAACTCATCTACTCCCTTATTCTTCTTGCTACATTCATTTCCTTCAACTCCCCTGATAAAAACAATTCCGATTATCTAAATGACGTAAAAACGGAACTGCAAAAGACCTGGCCTAAAAACAGAACCATCAATTTGGTCTTTCACGGGCATTCGGTGCCAGCAGGTTTTTTTAAAACTCCGGTCGTGAATACATTACAAGCCTATCCTTTTTTGGTGTTGAAAGAACTGAAAACGTTGTATCCTTACGCTGTCATTAACGTGATTAATACCTCCATCGGAGGGGAAAACTCGGTCGGTGGAGAGAAACGGTTTGAGTCGGAGGTGCTAATTCATCGGGCGGATGTACTTTTTATTGACTATGCCTTGAATGACCGTTCCGTCGGCCCGGCGAAGGCGTCGGAAGCTTGGAGCAAAATGATAGAAAAGGCGTTGGAAAAAAAGATTAAAGTGATACTTCTGACACCTTCACCCGATCAAAACGTGAAGCTGTCAGACGACAAAAGTGACTTGGAGAAACACCGCCTTCAAATCATCGCCTTATCTCAGAAGTACGGCGTCGGGTTGGTGGATAGTTATGAGAAATTCAAACAGAAATTCAACGCCGGGGAACCGGTTTCAGAGTATATGTCGCAGGTAAATCATCCCAATGAAAAGGGGCATGCTTTGATTGCGAATCAGATAATGGAGTACTTTAAATAGTATTTCCCATTTAAAAAGGTTAAGTTTCCCTACTATATGAAAAAAAACCTGCAAAATGATGCCTTGAAAAGGCGATACTTTGCAGGTTTTTTTTCATAAGACAGATAAATTTTATCCAAAAGCCTCGTTAAAATCAGGCAAGCGGCCTAAATAATGTAAATTAGTGATGTGTGAGCGTAAAGCCTGCCCAAAAGTTGGGTTGTCAAGATAAGGTACGCCAAATTCTTCCGCTGTTTCTTTCACAATATTGGATAATTGCGGGTAATGTACGTGCGAGATCTTTGGAAAAAGGTGATGTTCCACTTGAAAATTAAGACCGCCTACGTACCACGACAGCAATTTGTTTTGGCGCGAAAAATTGACCGTCGTATTCATTTGGTGAATCGCCCAATCATTCTCAATGATTCCTTTTTCGTTGGGCAGTGGATGACTTGTGCCTTCCACGGAGTGCGCCAACTGGAAAACTGTCGTAAGAATAATACCGCCCACAAAGTGCATCATTAAGAATCCAAGCATTACTTGATAGAAAGGAATTCCGAAAAGAAGGATAGGGATACCGAAGAAAAAAGCGTAATAAGCTATTTTGGCAATGATGATTTTGGCCAGAGTAACCACGTTCTGAACTTTGGTGTTTGTGTTGACTCCATTACTGGTAAACGTAATGAAATTGACAAAATCCTTTAATGTAACCCAATACAGAGTGAGAATTCCGTAAAACAGGAACGCATAGAGCCATTGGAACTGATGAAACATTTTGATGGGTGTATGCGGAGAGAATTTCAACACCAGCTTATCATTGACGTCTTCATCCAGATGCACTACGTTGGTGTACATGTGGTGCATTACATTATGTTGCAGATTCCAGTTAAATGTGGAGCCGCCCAACATATTTAAATAGATGCTGCCTACCCAATAGTTGACTTTTTCGTTTTCAGAATAAGCACCGTGACAGGCATCGTGCATCACGCTCATGCCCAAGCCCGCCATGCCAACGCCCATAATAAACCAAAGTGCAATACTGATGCCCAAAGGAGGCTGCAACCATAACAGAACGCCAAAAGGAACCAAATAGACGGCCGTTAGAACAATTGATTTAAGAATTAAAACGGAATTGGAGTTTTTAGAGAGGTTTTGGTCTTTAAAATAAGCGTCTACTCGTTTTTTTAGGGTAGGGAAGAATAAAGTTTTGTCTTTAGAAACAAATCGTACGGAGCTTTTGGCTTTCACTTGGTCATACAGTTAGGATTGAATAAAAATAAAAAAATCTTGTAAAGATAAAAACTTACGACCACAACATCTAACTTTTGGGAGAATTGCAAATAGCCTTCCAGAAATTGTAAATCCTTAAATTCTATGAAATTGTGACGGAAACCGTTTATTTTACGTCACAATTAAAAACGAAAAAAGCATGAAAAAAATATTTATTGTCACACTTTGTTTTTTGCTTAGCTATATTTCTGAGGCACAGACAGTTTTGCCCGGCAAGCAGGAAATCGACAAAGCCAGTTTTGAGGGGTTGTATGTGACTACCAAAATTGACGAAAAATACCTGGGCAAATACTGGGAAGAATATTTGAAGCAATACGGTAAGGTAAGCAGTTCGCGTGGCGGAGTATATCGCGCCGCAACGGTAAGTATTCCGAGCATATCTTCCTCTTCCATCAACTTGGCAAGCCAAGTGAGCTCTAAGAAAAGCCTTTCGCAGGTATTTATCTATTTGGATTTGGGCAACGGTTCGTACGTGACTCAAGGCACCAAAGGGTATGTTGAAGCTGAATTATTTTTGAAAAAATTTGCCGAAGATGCCATCCTTTACGATGAAGCACGCGTAGCCGAAGAAGCCATGAAAGATACTGAAAAGGATTTTTCTAAATTAACTCGTAAAGGCGAGAGCCTCAAAAAAGACATTGAAAAAACGGAGAAGGAATTGGCCAATTTGAAGAAAGATTTAGAAATCAATCAAAAAGATGTAGCTACGTCCCAAACCGATCTGGAAGCTAAGAAAAAGGCATTTGAAAACGCAAAAGCTAAGATTCCTTCTAAGCAGTAAGCGATAGAACTACAAAGAATCGTTTGCTTTTTTGAATTCTCGGGGCGTTTTACCCGTCACCGATTTGAAGGTCTTAGTGAAATGCGAAAGATTGTTGAAACCGTTGCTGTAACATACATCAGTAACGGTTTGATTTTGCATAAACATCTTGCAGGCTTGTTTTACGCGGTATTCGTTGACAAAATCGGTAAAAGTCATCTGCATGATTTTCTTAAAATACCGACAAAAAGAAGGGACGGTAAGATTGGCTAAATCAGCCACGGTTTGTAAATCAATCTCCTGTTGGTAGTTTTTTTCAACATACGCATAAATTTGACGGATTCGAGCTTCTTCCCGATGACTGTGTTCGTAACTCAATCCGTTTATTTTGAGCAGGTTGTATTCTTTGGTAGTAGCCAGCGTTTGCAAAATGAGTAGGAGTTGAATCAGTCGGTCAAAATGGCTCAAATGGGGCAATTTGAGCATTTGGGCAGCCACTTGCTGACGGGTTTTGCCGTAGAAATTAAGTCCCTGTTTGGAAAGTTCAAACAGTCGTTTTACGTCATGGAGCTCGGGGCTTTGAAGAAAGGCCTCCCCTAGAAAATCATCCCTTAGCTGAATCACAATTTCCTCGTGTTCGTTGTCAGCGCCATACCCAAAGTTAAGGTGCGGCACGTTGGGACCGATAAACATCAGTTCGCCTTCCTCAAAGTGGGACAGATGTTGGCCGATGTGCCGTTTGCCTGAGCCTTTGTGAATATAGACAATCTCGTATTCAGGGTGTTGATGCCAGAAAAACCGATCTTCGTGCGAGCGCCATCGTAATACTCTAAAGGAGCTTCCTCGGTCGGGGGTAATGTTTTCGTACTCAGTTTTCATGCCTGGTTGTCGTAAAAATCACTGTAAATATTGCCAAAATGTTAAAGTAGAACAAATGATGGAAAAAAGGGGATAATTAATTGGTAAATTATTTGCCGATATTTGCGTTATAATTTAGTGTCGACGACAGGAGACTTTTCTCGCTAAAAACCTATGATGATATCGAAAGCGGCTTTAGCCGCTTTTTTTGTGGGCCTTCTGTAGCATTTGCTATTTTCATCATGGATGGTATCTTTGTAAGTATTCGAAAAGTGTATCTACTTCAAAAGGTAGAAATTGTGCCTTTTCGACCCGTTTTACCTTGTTTTTTTTATTTATGAAAGTATCTACCAGTCAACCTTTTACGATTGTTTATTCCCTTTTTCAGCACGAATATTTGGGCTATTTGTTCGGCTCGTACATGGTGCAAATTAATAGCAGAGGGGAATTGACGTTGCTGAATCAAATTGTTTCAACGAAAAACGTGAAAGAATTTGCCGCAGGCTTAGACAAAGAAGACTTTGAATTGGTAAAAGCTATTGAAGCGATTCAGCAGGACACTATTCTCAAAAAGTTTAACCCTAAAAAATTGTCGGCCTTCGATTTTTTCCTGAAAGTGTATGATGTTCAAAAAGGAGATAAGTTGCTACAGGAGGCAATCACGGGTTATATTGAGAATGTAAAAGCCGAGATTTTACAAAAATTACACGATAAACGTATATACATCATGGGCAATGACAATAATCCTGCGTGGATGCCCACACAACGAATGCCTGACCGTGCTAAGGTGTATTTTCACTTTGTACGAAACGAAGAAAATACCCATTATTTCCCGATTTTAAAGTACAATAATGAGCGACTTCAGATTCGAAATAATAATGCCTTTTTAGTATGCGATGAACCAGCCTGGCTTATCATTGAAAATAAACTATACCATTTTGATAAATACGTTGAAGGAAAGAAGATTCGGCCTTTTTTGACCAAAAACCACATCATCATTCCGAGGAATGTAGAAGAACAGTATTATCAGCGGTTTGTGGCGCCGTTGGTGTCTACCTATGAGGTTTTTGCCCAGGGTTTTGAGATTAAATACGAGACGGCCGAACTTATTCCGGTGTTGAATATCTCAGAAAACAGTTTGTCCTCAAATGCAATTCCTGCACTTTTTAATACTCAAAATTCCATTACCGAAGCACCTGAAAACGACCAGACACAGGTCATTTTTGAGTTGTCTTTTCGCTACGGAAACTTTAATTTTAAATTTGATAGTTTTGCGGCCCATGCCAACGTCAGCTTAGAAAAAAAGGGAGACAGTTATTTGTTTCATAAAGTACGTCGTAACCTGAAAATAGAAAAAGATAAGATTCTTTTTTTGAAAGAACTCGGGTTAAACATAGGTCAGGGACGATGCGTATTGCCTAAAAATGATGCGTTTGAATGGATACAATCAATGCATTTTCAATTACATGAAGCCGGTGTTTTGCTTCATCAAAATACGGAAAACAGTAAACGGTATTTCTTGGGTTATTCGTCCATCGACATTTCGTTTCAGGAAACCCGCGACTGGTTTGATATCTATGCTACAGTCAGATTCGGGACGTTTGAAATCCCGTTTATCAAACTCCGAAACCTGATTTTGGCGAGGAAAAAGGAGTTTGTTTTGCCCAATGGTGAAGTGGCCGTCATCCCCGAAACATGGTTGACCAAATATTCTGAACTGTTCGCTTTTGCTGAGTATGACCCTGACAGTCAGCAATTATTGCTGCGGAAACATCACCTCGCGCTCGTGCAGGAATTTGCGGAGGATAGTTTGGCAACGGTGGTCATGAACCGAAAATTGGAGAAACTGCTTGATTTCAGCGAAATAGAAGAGCAAGCTTTGCCTGCGGGATTTGTAGGTACATTGCGACCTTACCAAAAAGCAGGCTATGATTGGATTAATTTTCTGGGAACGTATCGTTTTGGCGGTTGTTTAGCTGATGACATGGGGTTGGGGAAAACCGTTACCACTTTGGCAATGTTGCAATACCAAAAAGAAAAGGGTTCAGAACGTCCCTCATTACTGGTGATGCCTACGTCACTGTTGTACAACTGGGAATTGGAAGCGAAGAAATTTACCCCTCAACTGCGGGTATTGGTATATACTGGGACCAACCGGGATAAAAATTTCCGCTATTTTGACGATTATGATCTGATACTTACCTCTTACGGCATTGTACGGATTGACGTAGATTTGTTGAAGATGTATCGGTTCAATTACATTATTTTGGATGAGTCGCAGGCGATTAAAAACCCTTCGTCGCACATTACAAAAGCCGTTATGGAATTGGAGGCCGGTCATCGTTTGATTTTGACGGGTACGCCGCTCGAAAATACCACGATGGACTTGTGGACCCAAATGACGTTTGCCAACCCCGGACTGTTGGGAAGTCAATCGTATTTTCGCTCTTATTTTCAGGTTCCGATTGAAAAACAGAATGATGAGCAGCGAATGCGGAAACTGTATGCGCTGATTAAGCCATTTATGTTGCGTCGTCACAAATCGCAGGTAGCGCTGGATTTGCCACCTAAAGTAGAAAGCGTGCATTATTGCGAAATGGCCGAAGAGCAGGAGCAACGCTATGAAGAAACCAAGTCGTACTATCGTAATTTTATTTTGGAACACATTGAGGAAGAGGGGATTTCCAAATCGCAAATTGTAGTGTTGCAGGGCTTGACCAAACTTCGTCAATTGGCTAATCATCCGAGGATGATTGATGAAAGCTACGAAGGGGAGTCGGGAAAACTGGAAGAAATTCAGTCGAAACTGGAAGAATTGATGAGTGAAAACCATAAAGTTTTGATTTTCAGTCAATTTATTCGACACCTTACTATAATTCGGCGCTACTTGGATGAAAAAGGAATTCGTTATGCTTATTTGGATGGCTCCACGACCGACCGACAGGCGCAGGTGGAGCTTTTTCAACAGGACGAAACGATAAAAATATTTCTTATTTCGCTCAAAGCAGGGGGGCTTGGCCTCAATCTTACCGCCGCCGATTATGTTTTTATTCTCGACCCGTGGTGGAATCCTGCCATTGAGGCTCAGGCGGTTGACCGCGCTCACCGCATCGGGCAGCAAAAAACGGTGTTTACCTATAAGTTTATTACCAAAAATTCGGTGGAAGAAAAGATTTTGGATTTACAGCGCAGTAAGCAAAAACTGTTTAATAACCTGATTACGACCGAAGAAAGCTTTGTGAAATCGTTGACCAAAGAAGATATTTTGGAATTGTTGGCTTAAAATAGTTTACAGTAGGCAGTTCACAGTTTACAGTTGGGAGTTTAAATCGATAGTAAAGGCAAGGCCGACCTTGCCGGTGTCCTCACAGGCAACATTTGTTCGGGAAAATCAATGAACAACATCTTATCTTAAAATCAACAAATAGTTTACAGTAGGCAGTTCACAGTTTACAGTTGGGAGTTTAAATCGATAGTAAAGGCAGGGCCGACCTTGCCGGTGTCCTCACAGGCAACATTTGTTCGGGAAAATCAATGAACAACATCTTATCTTAAAATCAACAAACGACCTCGGTAGGTATGCCCCTGCGGATTGGTGCGAATGACGTAGGCGTAACTGCCTGTGGGAAGAGAGGTGCCATTGTAAGTACCGTCGAAAATAGCTTTGCGTTCTTTGGTAGATTCAAAAATGGCGTGGCCCCAGCGGTCGTAAATCAAAACTTCGGTTTCGGGAAATTCTTCCAGCCCTTTAATTTCCCACGTATCGTTGAGTCCGTCGCCGTTGGGCGTAAAAACGTCGGGGATATGTACACCCTGACTGATACCGATGGTAATGTCGTCCTTGTTTGAACAACCGTTGGCATCCGTAACTTTTAGAGAATACGTCGTGGTTTTGTCGGGTGAAGCAAAAGGCGAAGCACTGGTAGACAAATCGAGCCCAAGGGGCGGAGTCCATTGGTAAGTGTAGGCAGCTCCTAAATTTCCGTTTTTGTTAAGTTGCACACTGCTTTTGCTGGATATATCCTGATCGGGTCCTAAATTGACAACCGGCGCCGTGACAACTTCCGCAGTTTGCTTGGTGCTTCCATTTACGCAGGATTTGGCATCATTGATTGTGTACGTAATGTCGTGTTTTCCGGCACCTGCTGTTTTTGGATTAAATTTATTTCCCGATACACCTTTTCCCGTAAAAGTCCCTCCCATCGGGGTTCCTGTCAACAGGACCGAGGCGGTATCATTGCTGCACCGGTCAGGGATTGCCTGCATTGTAATCGAAGATTGAGCAAATGGTTTTACTTCAAATGGGGGTGAGGTACCTACGCAGCCGTTGGGGTTAGTGACCTTCACTGTATACTTACCAATTTGTTTTACATCGTATTGAGCGAATGGCGCATTGGGAAGGGGTACACTGTCAAGCAACCATTGGTATTTAACCTCTTTTTCGGAAGGCAAGGCTGTCAGTTGCAAGGGATTACCTACGCAAAATAATCCACCTGGAACGGACGAAATGGTCGTTACTGTAGGATTTGGAACCACTTTGATTGGAACGGGGGAAGATTCGGAGGTATTGCAGGCTCCTTTTTTCTTTAAAACCACGGAGTAGCTTGCGGCTTCTTTTACAACCAAAATCGAATCTTTACTACCCGTTATTAAGACGCCTTCTTTAAACCATTCGTAGGTAATATTGGGCTGATTGGCACCTGCATTCAGTTGAACGTTTTTTCCTTCACAAAAGGTTGGAGAGGCTGCTACTGTAGGGCGGTTTACCTCGCTTACACGTATGACAGCAGGCGGCGGTGTCAAACAATCTTCGACTTGGATTTGATATTCGCGGTAGGTTTCACTCAATTTTACTCCCGAACGCCTGTGTTCCAGTAAAAAACCAACGGTATATACGCCCGTACGAGTGGGTTTGGCCGAAATAACTACATTAGTTGCCCCCTGCCCGCTGAAAATATTGGGAGGAAGAGGCGGCAGTGAAAAATTGCCCCCTGGCATCATCTGATTTTCAGAAAAACCTGCTTTCCAATCGACTTTCCGATAAGATACCCCTCCAGTATTTCCTGTCAGAGGGGAAGTATTTGTAATCGTCAGATTAAAAGTAGTTCGGTTAAGGTTGGTTTTCAGAGGAACAGATCGGACCTGTAAACTGAAATTGGTTTCGGAATTGGCACAAAAATAATTGAAGGAATTGGGCACCCATTGCGGAGTGGTTTTGCCGGGCTCGGACGTATCAAAATACTCCCACAGGTATTGAGGAGAAAACCAGTGATAAAGAACTATAGTTGAAGAAGCTACATTGTCAGTAGCATTGCGCGGACCAACAGGGTCATTAATGATATAGTAACCGTCAGCATCCGAAAAATCCTGAGGTTTAAGCGTTAGATTGTAGTTGTAGCGTACAAATAAGTACTCCGTTTTACTGCTTTTATCGCAGGAAACAGTAGAATCGCTTCCACTAATGTCATTGCTTTTGTCCGCGATAAATTCTCGAATAAATTGATTGTCTTTTTTTCGGTAAATGCCAAAACGAAGTTTAGACGGAAGAACGTCATACCCGGCCTTGTCGGCAAAGAAAGTACAACCTACGCCGTATGAATAAGGCTGATTATCAATAATGCGACGGTCTATTTGTCCACCATAAATACGCTGGGCTTGTGCTGTAGTAAGGCAGCAAAGAAACAGAAAAAGAAGCCCTACGTTTGTACGCATTTGTTACAATGAGTTTTACTGAAAATCAAAATTAGCCAAAATTCTACCCTCTTTGTTATTTTTGTAGGACGCTCTAATCCGAATGATTCCATGCAACGCCTCTCTATAGATTTCTATCACCAATACGATACGTTGATTCTTGCTCAGAAGTTGCTTGGCTGCACGTTGGTACATGACAGTCCTGAAGGCCGAACCGCAGGAATCATTGTTGAAACCGAGGCTTATCTTACCGACGACCCCGCCTGTCATGCGTACCGTAAGAAAACCAACCGAAACGCTGCTATGTTTGGAAGGGCGGGTTCTGTTTATGTCTATCAGATTTATGGAATGCATTATTGCGTCAATATCGTCAGTGCGGAAGAGGGGCGGGGAGAAGCCGTCCTGATTCGGGCGTTAGAGCCTACAGAGGGGGTTAATTTAATGGAAGCCCGAAGAAAATTGAAAATGGGGGATAAAATAATTCGACAATCTGCATTTGACCCCGCAGCGGCGTACCGTTCGAACTTATGCAATGGCCCCGCCAAATTAGTGCAGGCTATGGGGATTTCGATACCGAAACAGAACGGAAGCTCACTCATTGACGGCTCATTGTACATTCTTCCAAGTATAACCAACGATTTTGAAATAGTGACCACCACTCGTATCGGCATTACTCAGGGTGCAGATTTGCCGTATCGGTTTTATATCAAGGGAAATGCGTTTGTGAGTAGGAAATAAAAGCTGTCTTTTGTTTCCTCAGGCAGCTTTTATTGAAAAATAATTATAATTCATTCCTCACCAACTTCGCCCCGTCGCACATGGCTTTTAGTTTTTGTTTGGTGGCCCATCGGGCGGTTTGGCTCATGCCGCAGTCGGGTGCTATGGCGAGTTTTTCGGCCGGGACGTAGGGTAAAATCTTGCGAATACGTTCGGCTACGTCTTCGGCCGTTTCGATGTAATAGCTTTTTACGTCAATAACCCCTACTGCTACGTCCATTTTTTCGGCAAATCGCTCTAATAAATGCACATCGGTGAAGTTCAAAACCGTCATTTCGGAATGCAGTTCATCTACGGTCATGTCCATAAAATCGGGTAACATGGGCGCAATGGTCTTTTTCCCTACCGAACGACCTTTATAATTACCAAAGCAGAGGTGCATAGATAGTCGCGTTTTTCCCACTCCCGGTGCTACAGTACGGTTAAAAATATCCACAAAACGCTTAGTATCCTCGCGGTAGGCGTAGCAACTCATGGAAGGCTCGTCCACGCATATTTCGGGGACACTTAGTGCTACCAAATCTTCAATTTCTTTGCGTACCAACGGCAAAATCGCTTCCGTCACTTCCCAACGGTCTTTGTAAAAACTGCCCGGATTGAGTCGTCCTGCAAGCGTATAGGGTCCAGGAATGGACATTTTAATCATTTGCCCTTCGGGAGCAAGGCGTTTGAGGCGTTTGTATTCTTCCACTACTCCTAAGCCTTTGGGGGCAGTAAGCGGCTCCACAATGCTGTTTTTGCCACGCTGGTCGTGGGCGGGCGGGCCGTATTTTCGGGTTTCGGAACTATCATTTTGAATCCCTTTGATGAACCCGTAAAATGAAAGATTGAAATCCAGCCGAGTTTGCTCGCCATCCGTAATGACATCGAGACCGGCAGTCACTTGGTCGTGAACGGCGGCAATGACGGCGTCATCAATCATCTCGGCAATGTCGGCGGGACCGAATTTATCTAAGTTCATGCCAGCAAATTCGAGCCAGCCTGGAAACGGCATTGAGCCTACTACGGTGGTTTTTATAGGAAGAGGTTGCATATCAAATGAGTGAATGAGTGAATGAGTGAATGAGTGAATGAGTGAAACAGCCTTCTGTTTATTACAGCCATTGATACATAACGTGGGCGTCTACTAAGTCCAGTTTTTGGTGTTGGTACGCTTTAGGAAGCGTGCCGATAATGCTAAAGCCGCATTTTTGCCAAAGTCGCACGGCTACTTCATTGGTAGCAATGACGCAATTGAACTGCATGGCTTTGAAGCCTAATCGTTTGGCTTCCGTCAATGAAAAACGACACATCTGTTCGGCAATACCACGTCCGCGAAAATCAGGATGAACCATATACCCTGCGTTGACAACGTGGCTTCCCAAATCAGGTTGATTGGCTTTCAGGAAAAAAGTGCCGACTATTTTCCCCTCCATTTCAGCGACATACGTGTATTTGTCAGCATTGAACCAGAGGGTCAGCATTTTATCTTTTGGCGAATTGGGAGCGTACATATAGGTGTCTCCGGCCCGTATGACAGGTTCAATAATTTTCCAAACGGCCTCTTGGTCGGAAGGAAGTGCAGGACTGATTTGAATAGACATAACTTATTTTAAAACAGCGATTGCTTCGATTTCGATTAGAATAGCAGGGTCATACAACCCTTCAACAAACAAAAGCGTACTGGCTGGCGGGCGATTGGCTGGGATGTATTCGTTCCGAACTTCCCGAATAATGCCCAGAGCCCCTTCCTGCTTTGACTTAACGTAAAAAGTCAACTTTACAAGATTATTGAAATCTGCTCCACTCGCTGCCGAAACTGTTTTTATGTTTTCAAAAACCTGCTTGGTTTGTGCTTTTAAATCCCCCTTTCCTACTATTTCCCCTT
This sequence comes from Runella sp., assembly GCF_027484545.1. Lineage (GTDB taxonomy): Bacteria > Bacteroidota > Bacteroidia > Cytophagales > Spirosomataceae > Runella. The sequence continues at coordinate 17,151 of NZ_JAIXST010000303.1, forward strand.
TTGCATTCACGGAAACTTGCCCCGAAATGAAAGCCGTTTTTCCCTCATTGATGATAACGACCTGAGAATAGTTGGAAACAGGAGGCAATTCCTTCGGGTTGATTACTGACTTATTTTGGGCAAACACCCCTTTTGCCAGTAGAAAACAGAACAGATACACTGATAACTCTTTCATAATTAAAGGGTGTTTTGAGCGGATACGTAACTTGGTATTCCTACTTTCTCGTACATTTTAGCGATGCGGTGCGCATGTTCGTCGTAGGCGGCCTCAAACAATTCTACGGCGCGATGGGAGCCTACCACAGCCGCGGCACTCAGCACTTTCGGAGGTTGGCCTGCTTCGGTCAGCAGCCGTGCCGTTTCAGCTTTCAGGCAGTTGATAAGGGTGGCACCTCCCACGGTAGAGCCCGGTGCTACGGGAGTATCAAGGTTAGGGACATACACCATGGCATCGCCAACGGGAGCGCCGGTATCGAGTACCAAATCCGCAAAATCGGTCAGTTTTTTGCCATCCGCCCGTTTGGACGAACTGGCCGCTGAATGTTGACTCGTCACCAATGCTACGACTTTGATGCCTCGTTGTTGGAAAATTTCAGCCATTTCTACGGGCACGATATTGGTACCCGAAGAGGAAATGACCAAAGCGGTATCTTGGTCGGATAAGTCGAAATTTCGCAGGATTCGCTCGGCAAAACCTGCTACATTTTCCAGAAACATGGCCTGCCGTTGTCCATTGGCGCCCACGACCAAGTTATGGAAGGTAAGCGACAGTTCAACGATGGGGTTGAATCCGGCAAATGACCCGTAGCGAGGCCACATTTCTTCCACCATGATGCGGCTGTGACCGCTGCCAAATACGTGCACCATGCGTCCCGCCAAAATGGTGTCCGTAAACCATTGGGCTGCTGTTTGGATTTGGGGTTGCTGATTTTCAATGGTTTGTAAAATGTTTTTACATTTTTCTAAGTACTCTAAAATAATACTCATGTGTAGGGTTTTTTATAGAACGCGGATTGAATGGATTGTACAGATTAAAACGGATTAATTTTTGAAATTTGGTTTGAAGCAATTTTCGAAAATCTTTCGTTTAAACTCAGGCTTTTTGCCGAAATTAAGGAGCAAACCTACTTCTTTATCCGTTGCTCTAAGGTAGTTCGTTAATTGGGCTTCATGTTCTAATGCCAGCACTTCAGATGCTTTTAATTCGAGAATTACTGCGTTTTCGACGATTAAATCAGCGTAGTAATCCCCCATTTCGAATCCTTTATAATAAACTTTGATAGGTATTTGACTTTCACACATCAATCCTCTGCTTCGTAATTCAAATAACAATGCTCGCTCATAAACTTTTTCTAAAAACCCATATCCCAATTCATTATAAACCAAGTAATAAGCTTTAATAATAACATCAGTTATCTCTGAATGTAACATAATTGTTTATCCGTTAAATCTGTTTAATCCGCGTTCTATTTTATTTTCGACAGCGCAAAACCCGCAGCGCCAATAGCTCCCGCCATATCGCCGAAATTTGCCTGGACGATAGGGGTTTGTTTACCGCCCGGACGCCATTCATAAAACTCCATAAATTGGTTTAACGGACCAAAAAGTGCGTCGTCGGCAAAGGTGATACCTCCGGCAAGAACGATTAATTCGGGAGAGAATACATTAACAACTGAACTCAGAGCTACGGCGAGTTTCTGAACGGAAGTAAGCCAAACAAGCGTGGCCCACGAATCGCCTTTTCGGTAAGCTTCGACCAGTTGCCAAGTCGATTCGAACTTATTTTTTGAGCGTTTGGCCACTGAATAATTGCCGATGGCATATTCCAAACTTCCCGGCATACCTACAATACTGGTTTCGTCGTCGGTGGCGTTGAGCGATAAATGTCCCAAATGTCCTGCCATTTGACTAAGTCCCTGATAGAGTTGGCCATTGATGAGCAAACCGCCCCCTACGCCCGTACCGAGGGTGAGCAAAACGACATTTTTGTAGCCTTTGGCCGCCCCGAAACGAGCTTCGGCCATGAGTGCCGAATGCGCATCATTGAGGATATAGGTCCGTTGTCCGAAATACGAACTCCAATCAAAATTTTCGAGGCCATTCAAGCGGTTGGGCAGAAAAGAAATGTAGTTATTGTCGGGGTCAGGCAATCCCGGGGAAGACATACCGATGGTATCGATGGGTTCTTGCCAATAGTTTCGCAAATAGGTGACCATTTCCAGTACATTTTCGCGCCATTTCCCCTCGTCATCGTCGTGGGTAGCTACGTAATGCTGCTTTACTATTTCTCCCGTTTCATTGACAATAATGCCTTTTACGTTGGTTCCGCCAAGGTCGATGCCGATTGCTGTTTTCATATTTTTTTAAGTGTCAAGTTCAGAGTGCAGAATGTCGAATGAAGAATTTAAAACTCGGCATTCTGTACTCTGAACTTGACATTCCAATTAGGGTTTTATCCGATTTTTCTTGGCGGTTAGGACTGAGGCTGAGAAAATGGCTAATAGTTCATTGGCTTCTTTCATCAGTTCTTCCAAACGTTTTTCTTCCATAATTTCTGCTTCAGTCAAAAGTTCCATCCAAAACAACGACTCATCAGCCTCTTCTTCACTGATATGGATTTTATTAATAAAATCAGCTTGAGATTTAGCTCGACAGGCAGCGCGATAATTGGCTCCAACGGATGTTCCCGAACGAAGCAACTGCTTTGCTATGACTGCACTTACTTTATCATTAGGTAATGCCTGTACCAATTTAATCACTCGAAGAGAAAATAACTTTGTCCGCTGTTTCAAATCTTGTTTCGGCTTCATTCTCAGATTGTAATTTTTTGATAATCAATATTTTGTATTATTTTTCTCAACCTCGACACTCTGCATTCTTCCCTCGACACTCTATCTCGACACTCAATACTGCCCCTCCGTCACTCCCCAACCTCCATCCACGGCCAGTACTTGGCCCGTTGTAAATTTTGAGTAATCAGACATAAAATAGACAGCAGCTCCGTCTAAATCAGTAGGTTGGCCGTTACGGCCGCCGTCTAAGGGTTGCTTGGATTTGACAAAATTCATAATGACATCGTCTTGAGAGGCACGTTGACTCATGGGCGTCTCGACGAGTGCGGGGGCTAAGATGTTTACTCGGATGTTGTCTTTGGCATAATAAGCGGCAATGGATTTGGTAAAACCGATGATGGCTGATTTGGTAGTGGCGTAAGCGTGGGTGGTAAAATACTTGGGCGAGGGCGAATATCCCAAAACGGAGCCTACATTTAGAATGGTGCCACCCGATTTTTGCTTTAAAAATTGTTGAATGGCCGCTTGGTTGGAAAGCATGAGCGAGGTAAGATTGAGTTCAAAGGTTTTGTTCCAACCTTCGAGGGTAAGTTCGTGCAACGGTCCGTCCCCATACTTGCGTCCGCTTCCTCCGGCTACGTGGTATAAACCATCGAAGCTCCCAAATTCAGTAATTGCTCGATGAATTGCTTTCTCGGCAGTGGCGGGTTGAGAAGCATCGCCTTGAATAGCTACGGCAACGTGGCTACCCAATTGTTTTTGGGCTTCGTCGCAACTGTCTGGATTACGACCCACCACCGCCACGCGTGCTCCTTGACTCACAAAAGCCTTCGCGGCTGAAAGCCCAAGCCCCGTTGTGCCGCCCATGATAACAATTGTTTTATCTTCGAGCCATTTTTCGGAAAGCATACTTAATTTTGTTTTTAGAATTTGGCTGTTTTGGCGGCAAAAACGCCCATTTTTGAGAAATAAATACCAACTTATTATAAAAAGTTGAACAGGCTTTTATCTTACCTAAATCGTTCAAAAAATAGTTTATATTCGTGACTCAGGCAACGTATTTTTTAGAAGAAGTAGAGGCATTTTTGTTGCAGTGGCGGTCAGAGATTCCTTTGACGGTTGAGCCCTTGAGTATACCCTTTCCCTTTTTTTACTTCGATGACCGAAAACTCATCGTTCACTGTATTTCGCTTGATGCATTGAGCGTGGATATGCCCGTTTCGTTTTTTGCAGAATTGTCAGAAAAAATGGAAGCACGAGGCATTAAAATCATTCACTTATGGGAGGATGTGTGGTATACCCACAAGGAAGGAGTGCAATCGCGTTTGCGGGCTGCGTTTGGCGAAACGCAGCGCATTCCCGCTCGTCTGACGAAAGTAAAACGTATTGATAAGCCAACGTTAGATGCTTTTATCCAAAAGAATCACTTGCAGGTTACTACTATGGCGAAATATAAGTACGGTCTTTTTTTGCCAAAACAATACGAAAGAATTATCAGGACAAGTCTTCCATTCAGCATCCACTGTGGCACTCATTCACAATCCACTCATTTACTCATTCATGAATTCACTCATTCAGAGGAAGTTCTCGTGGCAGTGGCTTCTTTTAGCGGAGGGAAAAAGATACTGCGCGAGGGACAAACGTACCGCTCGTTTGAATTGATTCGTTTTGCCAATCTGTTGGATTGTACTGTCGTAGGAGGCTTGGATAAATTATTGAAAGCATTTACCAAAGAAGTGTTTCCCGATGATATTATGACGTATGCCGATCGTGATTGGTCCGATGGGCGCAGTTATGAACGGTTGGGTTTTGAGCGGGTTGGAAGCACACCTCCACAAGTGTTTTTTGTAAATCCAACAATGATGGAGCGCCATTATGCTGAACGCTTAAACGAGGCTGAAATACCTGTGGATTGGATAAAGGTTTTGAACGCGGGGAATTGGAAGTTTTTGAAGAAATTTAAGTAGAGTTAGTTTATAGGAAACACAGCACAATCAGGCATATTCTAAAGTTACTGAATAAAGTGTTTCATTTGGAGAAGATGGTACATGGAATTTCTAAAATAACGCTATTTATGGCTGTTTTGAGGGTATTGTGTTATAAATGGTCAAAATCGTACTATTTGATTTGTCCAAAAAAATATTTACTTTGCAATAAAGTATTTTCAATTTTTTTCACACTTAAATTTAAACAACCATCACCAATGAAAAGAAAGCTACTCTATTACAAGGTGCTTATTCTTTCGCTGATTTCAACGCTGAGTTTTGCACAAAACGTTGATGTGAAAGGACGAGTCGCAGACGGTAAAGGTGACGCCATTTATGGGGTCAATATTGTGGTAAAAGGTTCCAATCAAGGAACGGTTACCAATGATAAAGGGGATTATAGTATTAGTGTAAAGAAAGGTGCAACGCTGACGTTCAGTTACATTGGCTTTGCTGCTAAAGAAGTAGTAGTAGGTAACAGTTCGGTTATTAATGTATCGCTGACCCCACAGGACAATGTGTTGAACGAAGTCGTAGTAACGGCGCTTGGTATCAAAAAGGAGAAAAAAGCGCTGGGGTATTCAGTTTCTGAAATTAAGGGAGAAGACCTTACCCAAGCTCGTACCAACAACATGGCTAACTCGCTTCAGGGTAAAGTGGCGGGTCTGAATATCTCAGCACCTGCTTCGGGCCCTGCGGGTTCAACCCGGATTATTATTCGTGGAAACGGTTCTATTTCAGGCAATAACCAACCATTGATTGTAGTGGATGGTATTCCGGTTAATAACGATAACCTCGGTAACGCAGGTATGTGGGGCGGTGGTGACCGCGGCGACGGTATTTCGAGCCTTAATCCTGATGAAATCGAAAATATCAGCGTGCTGAAAGGGGCTACTGCAGCCGCTCTTTACGGTTCGCGTGCTTCCAACGGAGCTATTTTGGTCACTACCAAAGGCGGCAAGGCCGGTAAAGGTATCGGTGTGGAAGTAAACAGCAACTTCGTAGCGGAAGATTTGCTGATCAGAAAGTTTGAAAACTACCAGTATGTATACGGTGCTGGTAATAACGGTGTGAAGCCAACTACTGTACAGGAAGCGTTGACTTCCAATAGCTGGGGAGGCAAATTGGATGGCACAAGTGTGATTCAATTTGACGGCAAATCGCGTCCCTATTCGGCCGTGAAAGACAACATGACTAATTTTTACCAGACGGGAAGCACCTTTACAAATTCCGTGGCTCTTACTGGGGCCACCGAAAGTGTTACGTACCGTTTCTCGATGAATGACCTTAACAACAAGAGTGTTATTCCAGGGGCAGGTCTTAAAAGAAATAATTTTGCCTTGAACGTAAACGGAAATTTGGGTAAAAAACTTTCGTTTGTTTCCAATGTGAAGTATGTTATTGAGAAAGCTACCAACCGTCCCCGTTTGTCGGATTCTCCTGGTAGTGCTACCTATGCCATCAATGCTATGCCAACTTCTCTGGGGGTGGCGGCATTAAAAGAAAGTCAGGTGACGGATCAAAACTACGAACTCACGTGGTCGGACAATATCTACATTCAAAATCCTTACTATGCCGCTGCTGAGTGGAAAAATTCGGATAAAAAGAACCGGCTTATCGGTGCTTTTGAACCTCGCTTTAACCTGACAGATTGGCTGTACGTGAAAGGTCGCTTAGGATTTGATAATTTCAACTACCGTTATCAGGACATAACGCCTTACGGTACCCCTTTCTCAACGCGCGGAAATTACAACGTGACTAATCGTAATTTTACCGAAACCAATGCCGATTTGATGTTGGGTTTTGACAAAAAAATTGCCGAAAAAATTGGCATAAACGTATTGTTAGGTGGAAACCAAATGAGACAAACGTACCTAAATTCAAATTATGGTAGCGGAGCATTGAACATTCCGTTCTTCTACGATATTTCAAACGGAGATCCTTCGGGGCGCGGCATTGGCGAGCAGTTGGTTCGGAAGCGTATCAATTCGGTGTATGGTTCGGCGGAGTTTTCCTACAACGGCTATTTGTACGTAACGGCTACCGCTCGTAATGATTGGTTTTCAACTTTAGCGCCAGGTAACAACAGTATTTTGTATCCTTCGGTAGGGGCAAGTTTTGTATTGTCGGAAGCAGTAAAATTGCCTTCAGCCATCAATTATCTGAAATTGCGTTCGTCATGGGCTCAGGCAGGTGGAGATACAGATCCGTATAATTTATCGTTGTATTATGGCCTTTCGGGCGCTCACTTAGGGGCACCTTTGGCCCAAATCAATGGTGGGCAGGTCCCTAATGCTGCCCTTCAGCCACTTACGTCAACTACCTTTGAAGCAGGTTTTGACACACGTTTATTTAATAACAGAGTCGGAATTGACTTTGCGTATTATACCCGTAAAACCACCAATGACATTGTAGGAGCTACGATTTCGGCCACCTCAGGCTACGGCAATGCTTTGTTTAACGTAGGGGAGATCGAAAACAAAGGGATAGAGTTGTTGATTAACTACAAAGTCTTGAACGCTAAAGATTTTACGTGGGATGCTTCGTTCAATATGGGTTACAACAAAAGCCAGGTAGTGAGCCTATACAAAGACTTGAAAACGATTCGGGTAGATGAAAACCGGACCAGAACGGCTTATATCAACCACGTAGTGGGGCTGCCTTATAGCCAAGTGCAAGGCTTTGATTTTAAAAGAGATGCTGCCGGCAACGTAGTACACGATGCCCAAGGATTCCCAATTCAGGGAGCGTTAACCAACTTTGGTACGGGAGTTGCCCCGTTGACTTTTGGCCTAAACAACTCGTTTCGTTACAAAGGCGTGGGGGTGAGTTTCCTGATTGACGGTAAATTTGGCGGTCATATATTCTCGGGAACAAATTCTTACGCCTTTCGTAGAGGTTTAACAGAAGAGACTTTGGAAGGCCGTGAAGGTGGGCTCATCGGAAAAGGAGTCAATGAAAAAGGAGAAGCCAATACGGTAAAAGTTTCGGCCCAGGATTATGCGTCACGCGTGGCGAATAACATCGCCACTCCTTTTGTATATAGCTCCGACTTCCTGAAACTTCGTCAGATTATTATTGATTACAGCATTCCTTCAAAAGTATTGGGACGTTCACCGTTCAAGAGTGCTTCGGTTTCTATTGTAGGCCGTAACCTGTTGATTTTGATGAAGAACACCCCTAACATTGATCCCGAATCGACCTATAATAACTCAAATGCGCAAGGACTTGAGTTGGCAGGTGTACCTGTGACAAGAACCGTTGGGGTGAACGTTAATTTGAAGTTTTAACATTAAAAAGAAATTCAGATCATGATACGTAAAATAGCAGTAATTCTTTGCCTCATTGGCACATTGGGGTCGTGTACGAAAGATTTTGAAACCATAAACGTCAACCCTAACGCACCGTCAGCCGTACCCCTTGACTATCTTTTGGCCCAATCAACGCTGTTTATAACGGGCGAAGGCGGTGACCCAGGCTATCGCTCATGGCGTACCAACATCATTTATGCCGCGATGATGATGCAGCACATGTCATCCGTTGAAGTAGGTTTTTATCGCGGAACTGTTTATACTTTCCAAGGAGATTTGAGCGCGGCTTGGTTTGAAAGAGCCTATCCCAACTCCATCAAAAACTTGGTCAACCTGATTGAACTTGCTAAAAAAGACCCTAAACAAGTAAACATTCTTTCTATGGCGCGTATTTTACGCGTGATTGAAATCGGTGTTCTGACCGATGTATATGGTGATGTTCCGTATTCAGAAGCAGGTTATGGAGCACTTACAGGGGTATTTTCGCCGAAATATGACGCCCAAAAAGACATCTATGCCGATATGCTGAAAGAATTGGAAGAGGCCGGAACTGCGCTGAATGCTACTGCTTACGTTCCTAAAACGGCTGATTTAGTATTTGGTGGTGATATAGCCAAATGGAAACGCGCTGCCAATTCACTCATGCTTCGTTTTGCGATGCGTTTGCAAAAAGTAGATGCAACATCCGCACAGGCTTGGGCTAAAAAAGCGGTTGATCGTGGCTTAATGACGAGCACTGATGACAGCTTTGGCGTTAAATTTGCGAGTACCGGCGCAGGAAACAACTCCAATCCAAACTCATGGAACATGTTTCCCGGTGGACGCGGGATTGTAACAGCTGATAACATTCAGTGGAGCAAAACCTACATCGAAGCCATGAAAACCCGCAAAGACCCTCGTTTGTCAGTGGTTTCGGCACTTAAATCTGGAGATATAGACCCGACTAAACAAGTGGGTCTTCCTATCGGCACAGATGCTACTATGTTAGCAGCACTTCCTGCGCCTCTCAATGCCCGGGCCAATTACTCACGCCCTGCGCCTAATATGTATGCCTTGGACAATACGCAATTTGTAATGACGTATGCCGAATCTGAATTGTTGAAGGCAGAAGCCATCGAAAGGACTTGGGCGACCGGAACGGCCAAAACGGCCTACGACAACGCTGTAGTAGCTGGTATCAAACAATCCAACTCCTATGGCGGCAAGCTTACCGATGCGCAGGCAATGGCCTATTTGGCGGCTAACCCGTATCCTGCTACCGGTACACTTGAAGCCAAAATGGAAGCCATTCATACAGAGTTCTGGATGACAACGGGTTCATTGCTCCAGCACATTGAAGCTTGGTCTAACTGGCGCAGAACAGGGTATCCAAAATTGACACCCGTAAATTATCCTGGCAATGAAACCAACGGCCAAATTCCACGCCGCTTGCGTTATTCACAAGGAGAATACGGCGTAAACCCTGGCATTGACGTAGCCGTTGGCCGTCAAGGAGCTGATTTGTTTACGACCCGTATGTGGTGGGATAAGTAAAAACAGTGATAAGCAGTAAGTAGTGGGTAATGAGAAAAAGCTCACTGCTTACCGCTGAAAAAGGGCATCTCTCTCTCTTTGGGAGGTGTCCTTTTTTGTATTTAGAGGCTTTACGCAGTTAATAACCTACCCCTGATGTTTAAAAAACAACTGCTGTTTGGATTGTTAAATCTCCTGATTGTGATAAGCGGCTATGCTCAGAATTCGTGGTCTAAAAAATTAGAAAACATTGGCACTTTTTCATCCCCAAGAGTTTCGGATTTGAATAAAGATGGGGTAAAAGATATTATTTTAGGCGCAGGAAGGTTGGAGTTTGAACATTCTGATTCGGCTATTATCGTCCTTGACGGAAAAACAGGGGAGTTGCTCTGGAAAAATTCTGCCATTGACCAAATGTTTGGTTCTGCGGCGTTGCAGGACATTACCAAAGATGGCATTGACGATGTATTTATCAACGGACGTTCCTCGGAATTGTATGCCATCAACGGCGCCAATGGGAAAGTGATTTGGCACTTTGATACCTTGGCTTATTCAGAAAGAGGAAAAAAACGGTGGTTTAATTTTTACAATCCCCAATGGATTCATGACGTTGATCAGGATGGTTTCAAGGATATTCTGATTTCAAACGGCGGAGATATAAAAGTGCCTGCTTTTAACCCAAATCGAGCGGCTGGGCGATTAGTTATTTTGAGTGCCCGTACCGGGAAAATTCTGGCTGATGCGACTATGCCTGACAACAAAGAAATCTACATGTCGGTAGCCATACGGCCTGATGCAGTTCATCCCAAACTGTCTAAATTTATTTTCGGCACGGGAGGAGAAACCGTAGGAGGGCATTTGTACGTTGGAACGGTTGAAATGGTATTGAAAGGAGACTTATCAAAGGCAAAGTTACTTTCTACGTGTGAACAAAAGGGTTTTATTGCGCCTCCTGCGTGGGTGGATATTACGAATGACGGCATTGCCGACGCGGTTGTCAATTCGGTAGACGGTCGAATCATGGCTTTTGATGGGGCGTCTTTTTTGCCCCTTTGGGAACGAAAACTGCCGAACACCGAAGCGTATAGTTCCATGGGAATCGGATACTTTAACAAAGATAAGACGCCTGATTTTTTTGTTTCCTTTGCGCAGGGGACCTGGCCGGACCTTTCCTGGACCAAACAGGCTATGATTGACGGTGCTACGGGAAAAATAGAATTTTCAGATTCTTTGGGATATTACCAAACCAGCAGTCCGATTGCCGTAGATTTTAATGAAGATGGCGTAGATGAAGTGTTGTTGAATGTCGATTATCAGGTTTTGGATTCCATTGGTCTCAAATCGTTTTATAATACGTTGCTTGTCATTAGCTTTGAGACCAAAGAAGTGGTAACCCTTGTCGAAGGGATTCCGGGTCATAACGTGGCTTCTACGCCTTGGGCGGGAGATTTGGACAACGACGGATTTCTGGATATTGTCTATAGCGTTGGAACGAATCAGTTCAAAACGTATACTTTTGACGGGCTTAGGGTCAATTATATCGGTACCAAAATCCCCATGACTCCCAAACACCAATGGGGAGCGTATATGGGAAGTGAGTATGATGGTGTGTTTAAAAAGAAATGATGATACAAGTTTATTATGTTGAAAAATAACTGCCTGCCTTATCTCTGCTTTCTTTTCATTTTAGGAGCCTGCTCTCATGAAGACTCCGTCTTTAAAAAATTAAATTCGAGTGATACCAACATTACGTTCGTCAACAAAATTGAAGAAACGGAGAAAGACAATGTGCTCAATTACGAATATTTCTATAACGGCGGCGGGGTAGCTGCCGCTGATTTTAATAACGATGGTTTGACGGATTTGTATTTTACTGCCAATCAGGGAGAAGATAAATTATACCTTAACAAAGGAGATCTCAAATTTGAAGATATTACCAAAATGGCGGGGATTACGTGGAACGGCGAATGGAAAACAGGCGTAACCGTAGTGGATATCAACAACGACGGTTGGCAAGATATTTACGTCTCTGTTTCGGGAAATATCGATCATCCGGAACTGCGCCGAAATAAATTGTACATCAATAGCCCCCCGACCCCCAATGGGGGGGTAAAGTTTATTGAAAAAGCGGCTGAATATGGCCTTGATTTAAACACGTACACAACTCAAACCGCTTTTTTTGATTACGATAACGACGGCGATTTGGACGCCTATGTGCTCAATCACAACGTCAAAGACTTTAAACGGTTTGATGTGGGTGCAGTTCATTTCATGCGCGATTCACTGGCTGGGCATCGATTGATGCGCAATGATAACGGGAAGTTTGCGGATGTGAGTGTTCAGGCAGGCATCAAAGGAAATCCCATTGGCTTTGGTTTGGGGATTTCAACGGCAGACGTCAATGGCGACGGTTGGATGGATATTTACGTTTCCAACGACTACATTGAAAACGATTACCTCTACATCAATAACGGCGACGGTACTTTTACTGACCAAATAGCCGAAGCGACCAATCACGTCAGTTATTTTTCCATGGGCAATGACATTGGCGATGTCAACAACGATTTATTGCCCGACATCATCACGATGGATATGTTGCCGGAAGATAATAAACGCCAGAAATTGCTCTTCGGGCCTGATAAATATGAAGCTTATTTGTCGATGCTGCGCAATGGGTTGCATAATCAGACGATGCGGAATATGTTGCAGTTGAACCTCACCCCCTTGCCCCCTCTCCTTTCAGGAGAAGGGGAATTAAACCCTCTCCTGAAAGGAGAGGGCAGGGTGAGGTTTTCCGAAATCGGTCAGCTTGCGGGCATTTCCAATACCGATTGGTCGTGGTCGGCGTTGTTGGCCGATTACGACAATGATGGCTTTCAGGATTTGTTTATCACCAATGGCTATTTGCGTGATTATACCAACAATGATTTTGTCAAATATTACGCCGAAATCGGGGAGAACAACAACCAAAGTGTGTTGGAAGTCATCAAAAAAATGCCTTCGACGAAAACGCCCAATTACATTTTTAGAAATAATCAAAACCTGACGTTCTCCAACAAACAAACCGAATGGGGATTTGATACACCCGTGATTTCAAACGGAGCTGTTTATGCAGATTTGGATAACGACGGAGATTTGGAAATCGTCACCAACAACATCAACGAACCTGCTTACATCCATAAAAATTTGAGTAGTGAAGCAGGGAAAACCAATTACCTCAACATCCAACTTCCTTCTTCAAAATCCATAACGGGAACAAAAATCTACGCTTACAGCGGAGAATTGCAGCAATACCGTGCCTTTACGCCCACGCACGGGTACGAAAGCAGCATGATGATACCTGTCCATTTTGGCTTGGGAATCCACAAAATAGTGGATAGTTTGGTGGTGATTTGGCCCGATGGCAAAGCGCAAAAGTTGACGAACGTAGCCTCAAATCAACTTCTGAAACTCACGTATGCACCTAATACCACATGGAGTCGACCCACGACAAAGCCTCTATTTGAAGAAACAAACAGCCTTGTTTTTGAACATAAGCAAATGCCGGTCAATGATTTCAGTCGTCAGTTGTTGTTGCCGCACATGTATTCGTACCAAGGCCCTCGGATGACCAAAGGAGATGTGAATAAAGACGGGTTGGAAGATGTCTATATTGGCGGGGGAAAAGGACAGCCCGGTGAGTTATTTTTGCAACAAAAAGGCAGGAATGGTTCGTCGTTACAATTTGTAAAAAAAGAACAACCTGCTTTTAAACAGGACGAATTATGCACTGATACAGACGCCGTATTTTTTGATGTGGACAAAGACGGGGATTTGGATTTGTACGTCACGAGTGGTGGTTATGAGTATCTTCCCAGTGATTTGATGCTGCAAAATCGCCTGTATCTCAACGACGGGAAAGGCAATTTTGCCAAAGATTTTGAACGGCTTGTGCCCGAAAATTTTGCGGACAGTAATGTCGAACTCATTGATTTTGACCGTGATGGAGACCAAGACTTGTTTGTGTGTGGCTCTGCCGTTCCGCAGGAATACCCGCGGTTTAATCCAAGCCGTTTGTATCGCAACGACAGTGGAAAGTTTACGAAAGTAGTTAATCCCGAGTTTGAAAATGTAGGGGTTTTGACCGATGCCTGTGTAATTGACTTTGATAAAGACGGTTACGACGATATCGTAGCCGTGGGAGAATGGACGTCTATCATTCGATTGAAAAATGAGAAAGGTGTTTTCAGAAAAGTGAGCGATGCATTGGACAAAACCACGGGTTTTTGGCAAAGCATTACTGCCGCTGATTTTGACAACGATGGTGATAAAGATTTGATAGCTGGAAACTATGGATTGAATACACAATGGAAAGCGTCTCCTGAGTTGCCAATGAGTTTGAATGCCGATGATTTTGACGGAAATGGCCGTTTAGACCCCATTCTTTCTTATTTTATTCAGGGAAAAAGTTACCCGGCGTATAGTAAAGACGAGCTTTCGGACCAATTGGTGCCGTTGAAAAAAGCCTACACGAGCCACGAAAGTTATGCTTCAGCTACTACGGAGGATGTGTTAGCGATTTTTAAAGATAAAAAACCTCAAAAACAGGAAATCAATACGCTTTCGACGACCTATTTTGTCAACAATAACGGCACTTTTGAACCGAAAGCCTTACCGATTGAAGCTCAATTTTCCCCGATTTATGCCATTCTCTCCGAGGACTTGAACGGGGATGGTTTTAAAGATTTGATACTGGCAGGCAACCAAACGCGCGGTCGAGTCAGGATGGGGAATATAGATGCCAACTACGGTCAAGTTTTCCTGAATGACAAAAAAGGAGGGTTTAGGTATCTGCCGCAGAGTCAATCGGGATTGTACGTAAAAGGAGAAGTGAGAGGAATGGTGATGATTGGTAATCAGTTGATTGTGGGTAAAAACAACGCTAAAGCGATGGTGTATTCGAAGAAATAGGGGCTTCTTTGGGCTTGACGGGATTCACTCCTTTGAGTTTCCATTTCTGATAATCCATGGGAGTCATTTTCTGGATTTTCTTAAACTGTTGATTGAAATACGATTGATTATTAAAACCTGATTCAAAAAAGGCATCAGTCACGCTTTGGCCGTTGCGCAGTACTTTACAGGCGTGAGAAACACGCACTTCGTTCAGGAATCGGGTAAAGTGTTTTAAAGTTCGGCTCTTGAAATAGCGGCAAAACGACGACTCCGTCATGTTCGCTACTTTGGCCACGTCGGCAATGGTAATGGTGTCGGCAAAGTGTTTGTAAACGTATTCATTGACCCGCACCATTCGGTCTTCGTCTTGGGTGTGGTCGTAGAAATAATCTTTGGGAGTTAGGTAGTCAAATTCAGCAGTTTCGGCCAGTTCTGTCAACACATCCAACAGCGAGATCAATTTACGGGTATCATTCAGGTAGTGCATTTTATGCAGCGATTCACTCACCTTTTTCTATACTGGTTTTGTGAAATTTCAACCCTCTTTTGGCTTTTGACAGCAGCGTTTGGATAGGTTTCAGTTCGGGTTTTAGAATGAAATCATTTCCCAGAAAAGTATCCGTAAACTGAACAATGAGCCCAAAAGGAGCTATTTCGGGATGCTGGCGGATAAATTCTTTACTTTCCTGCAAAACATGGGGAAAATTAGCCCCTAACAGGACCAAATCTCCTTCTTCGAACTCCTGAAAACCTTCTCCAATAACCGCACTTGTTTTGCCTTCCATAAAATAAATTAACTCTATTTCAGGATGATAGTGCCAACGGGTAGTCAGACCAAAAGGCTCCAATTTAAACACAAAAGAACGGTTGGCTTGGGGTTGAATAAGTCGATAAGAGGGTTCCATATAAAATAAGCTAGGTGTTAAATCACTACTTTTCTGAATGTCCTAGGCGATACTTTCTTACGGGTTGTAAAACACCTGTTGAAGTTAGTGAAACTATTAAATCCTACATCCTCGGCAATTTCAGCAATCGGATTGGTTGTTTCAAGTAGCAATTGACAAGCATGATTTATTCGCAAATCGTTTACGTACTCTGTTAGGGTTCGACCTGTGTTTTTCTTAAAATACCTACAAAAAGAAGCTTCATTCATGCAGGCGATATCAGCTATTTTATGGAGTGTAAGTTCATCCCTAAAATGGGCATGAATATGACCAAACACATTTTGCATCCGTTTTTCGTTCTCATGGCTTATACTTAACTCACAGAGGTTTGCAAAACCAATTTTGGAGTTTTGATGATTTGAAAGTTTGTATTTATCAAAGATTTTAATTTATCTCTATAGCTGCCAATATCGGCAAAAAAGTCTC
>NZ_JAIXST010000124.1 GCF_027484545.1 Runella sp.
ACTAAAACAGTTTCGCCTATATCAGTTGTGATTTCAATTTTTACTTTTGCCATAATTGTGATTTTGAAAACAAAAATAACAGGACAAAAGGGTTAACACACAAAGTATTACAGCGGGAACCTTTTTATGCAATTTATCTAATTTGACTCAAAACCTGAGTCGTAACAACTGATAATCTTCTTCCTTTATATAAATATTTTTTGTTCCCATTGCGTTATGATTGAAGAAAATTACCTCATAGCGAAGTTTAGGCTCAAGATGTTTATTGTGAGCATTAATGTTCATAATATCCGTGATAAATGCGATTCGGTCAAGGTTGATAATCGTATCACTTACTGGTAATTTTACAAATGTCATTTTTGTAATATTTTTAAGGTTAGACTTTTTTACTTGTTTTTTGGTTATTTTGTCTGTTAATTGTTTACCACGGGACAAAATAAGTGAAATATATTCAGATATGCAAATAAATTATGAAAAATATTCATACAAACATCTACTTTCTAAGAATCTTAAATTCTTACGGCTAAAAGCAGGCTTAAATCAAGAAGAATTAGCTAAAATAGTCGATCTGAATAGGGACAATATAACTTCCTATGAACGGGGAATTGCTCCTAAGATTGATGTTTTATTGAAAATTGTCAAATATTTTCAGATAACAGTAGAGATTATATGTGAATTAGATTTAGAAAAAAAGGAGAATCTGAACATTGAATTATACTCAAGTGAGGCACTAAAAAAAGGTACCTATAAAAAATCACCATTACTTTCCGAAGAACAAGAGCGAGGGAACATAGTACAAAAGCAGGGACAGGAAGTAGACGACTTAAAAAAAGAAGTAAATCAGCTTAAAAGCATTATTCAGATGCAGGAAACAACCATAAAAGCCTATGAAAGTGCCATAAGAGCGCAGGAAACTACCATTGAAACCCTCAAAAATGCCAATTTTCCAAAACAGGTTCCTGTGTCAGAGGTTTCTCAATAATCAAATCTACACCAATTGATTATGGTTTATTTTGTTAACATCTCCCTTGTTGCTTGACAGGTTTACCAAGTAAAATCTTCGGAGGATTAACTTCAAATGAAAACTAAACAAGCCTCTGCACCTCGGAAAACGGGCAACCAAGTTGTTGAAGAAAAAGTACAGGCGGCGAATGCGTATCTCAAAAACGCTGATTTGAGTTTGGTGTATGAAGCATTGGAAAAAAATAAAAAAGCAGAGGCACAAGAACGTACCTCTGCTCAATAACTTTTCTATCTCTCAAAGCTTTAAAAATCTTACTTTACTTCTTTCATCAACTCTTCCACGGCACGTTCCAATTGCTGGTCTTTGCCTTTGATGATAACTTCATAGTCGTTCCAAACCTTGATATCGGGTTCGGTTTGGGCGTTTTCCAGATACGTTCCCGCCATGGTTTTGACACCTACGGGCGGTACACCCCAACGAATGCTTGGGTCCTGCAGCACTTCCCAAGCCGCAAATGTACAGGTGCCCGGTACGGGTTGTCCTACGAGTTTGTTAAGTTTGGTGGCCTGCGTCATGTAGGCGTAGCAATGGCCGTCGGAATAGTTGGCTTCGTTGGCAAGCGAAATACTGGGGCGGCTCCAACGATAACTGGGCTCGGAGTAAATGACACGATTATCGGTCGAATTGTACATGTAGGTTTTTCCCGAAAAGAAGGTCATCAAATCAGAAACCAAATCGCCGCCGCTGTTGAAACGCGTATCAATCACGATTCCTTTTTTGGTCGCGTATTTCCCCATCACCTCATCGTACGTAACGCGGAAAGGGCCATCGGCCATACCCGGAATGTGGATATAGCCCAAAGCGCCTTTGCTCAAGGTTGCTACTTCCTCCTGATTGCGACGCACCCAACGTTTGTACAATAACTGATTTTCTTCCCCGGTCGAAATAGGTTTGACGACGACTTCGCGACGCGCTGTTCCCTCCAATAAGGTGAGCAATACGTTTTTACCCGTTTTGCGGTTAAGGTATTGGGCCAAATCACGGTCCGCCGTGAGAATTTCGCCGTCAATGGCTTCGATAACAGTACCCGTTTTAATGTTCAAACCTGCTTTATCGGTTGGACCGTCTTTGATGACCTCTTCCACGCGTACGCCCGGGCCGGTGTAATTCCAATCGTAAAATACCCCCAATGAGGCCGTGGCATCACCGTTGGCCGAAGGTGCATTGTACGTAGCACCCGTATGCGAGATGTTCAATTCGCCCAACAATTCACCCATCATTTCGGCAAACTCATAGTTGTTACCAATGTGTGGCAAATAACTTTGGTAATCAGGCTTGTAGCTGTTCCAATCAACCCCGTGAAAAGTGGCGGTATAAAATGTTTTTTTCGTGCGCCGCCATACGTGCTCAAACATAAAGGCGCGCTCGGCCGCTACGTCCAGATTCATATCTCCGCCCGTGCTGATGCTTTCCTGCTTGCCCGAAGCTGCATCGATTTTAGAGATTCGTCCGTCAGCGTTCAGGAAGATATTTTTCTGCTCTTTGTCCCATACCATATTGCCGCCGCCGTTGGCGTTGAGGGTAGTGAGCTGTTTGGTTTCTTTGGTACGGAGGTTGGTACTCCACAGATTATAGCCTTTTTCAAAACGCGTCAAATAGTACAGCATATCGCCGTCTTTGTTGATAAGCGCATCCGAAATGTTGGAAGAGTGAATCGTCAACTTGGCTTTACGAAGCTCCAAGCCTTCCATTTCAATCACGACCGTAGTGTCTTTCTTCGCGTCTTTTTTTCTGGTGGTATCCGATTTGGCGTTTTTCTCGTCTATTTCTTTGGCGAGAGCCGCTTCTTCTTTGGTCAGTTTAAACTTGTCATAAGCGGCTTGGGTCAGAAACAACGCATAGGCATCCATTTGCGTATTCCCGCTTTGCGACAGGCTTTTCAACCCTTCACGATTGCTGAACCACAGCATGGCTTTTCCGCCCAAGACCCATTTAGCACGCCCGTCTTCAAAGCCGCTTTCGGTTAGGTTGGTTACCTTGCCTTTGCCGTCCGTTGAGATAAGGCCTATTTCGCCCTCGCGTACGTTCGGAATGTTGTAATCAAACAAAAACCATTTTCCGTCAGGACTCCATTGGAAATATTGGTCATTGTCGCCCCAAGAAAATAACTCTTTGTCGGTCAAAATAATACGCGTTTGTTTCGTGACGATATTTAGAATTTTGAGCGTTGCCCGATTTTCAATAAACGCTACTTCTTTGCCATCAGGAGAATATGAAGGTTGGTAATTTTCATTGTCGTTGGTAATCAGTGCCGTTTCTTTCAATACCGTAGAAGCGTAGAAATAAGGTTCTTCTTTTCGGTTGATGCGTGTTTCGTAGATTTTCCAGCTATTACCGCGCTCGGAGGAATACAACAGTGCTTTGCCGTCGGGGGAAAAACTGACGTTGCGTTCCTGCTCGGGCGTATTAGTAATGCGCTTGGTAAGACCGCCTTCTACCGAACTTACAAACACTTCTCCTCGGAAAATATACGCCACTTCTTTGCCGTTGGGCGATACAGCCATGTCGCGTACACCACCGCTGACCGCCATTACGCGTTCATTGTTGGCGCGAGAATCGGCAGCAATATTGATAATAACTTTTTGAGGCTGCGCGCCCGTTTTAAGCGTGTAAATTTCCCCGTCATAACTGAAGCAAAGCGTACCGTCGGTAGCCATGCTCAGGAACCGAACCGGGTGCTTTTTGAAAGACGTTACCGCTTGAGGTTGGGCGGGTGCGTCCAACGCAAGTTTGTGGATGTTGAAAGAACCGTTGGCTTCACTCAGGTAATAAAGACTTTTGTCGCCTTCGGCAAAAACGGGATTTCTGTCTTCACCGGCAAAGGTGGTTAGTTTGGTATGTTTTTGGATTTTGGTGTCATATACCCAAATATCGCGGGTAATGGAAGAGGTGTGGTGTTTGCGCCAGGCATTTTCGCCTCCTTTTTTGTCGTGATACACCAGTTTGCTGCCGTCACGATTGTACCTGACATCTTCCGCAGGAGTACTGAATACTTGCTGTATACGGCCGCCTTTGGTGGCGATACTGTACAATTCGGGTTGTGAACCGGTGGGATACTGTCGGTTAGAGGCAACATCCATGCGAACCCCACCAAAAATAACGCGTTGATTGTCGGGCGTAAAGTCGTACGGGTATTCGTTGTTGGAATAAAAAGTAAGCCGTTTGGCTTCTCCGCCTTCAACCGGAATACTGAAAATATCGAAGTTGCCAAAACGATCGGAAGCAAAAGCAATCGTCTTGCTGTCGTGCGACCAGACGGGCATAAAATCGTGCGCTTCGTGCAACGTCAACGGAACAGCGCTTCCGCCGGAGGCAGGCACTTTCCAAAGGTCACCTTTGTAGGTAAAGACAATGGTTTTTCCGTCGGGTGAAATGCTCGGGTAGCGCAGCCACTTAGGGGGAGTTTGGGCACTAAGTGCGTGCGTAAATAAATAAAGGAGTGAAAAAGAGAGCAGGAATTTAGTAATTTTCTTCACGATACTGGTTTGGATTAGAAAGTGGTTGATGAAGTATTAAAACTTTCCCAAAGTTACCTAAAAACAATAGAATCCTGCAAAACCGGGCTTTCAGAGTAAGAAGCAAAATGTTATACCCAAAAGCAAACACTTATGCACAAGTTATCCACAAGTAAGGTCGTAATTCACACTATGTTAGGTGGGATGATTGCGTTCAATGCGTTAGCACAAAAAATTCCCGTCAATTATGACGAATCAAAAATGCCGTCGTATACATTGCCTGACCCGCTGGTGCTGCCCAACGGCAAGCCTATCAAATCAAAAGAAGCGTGGGAAAAAACGGGGCGACCTGCGGTAGTAAAACTGTTTGCGGAAAATGTCTACGGGATCAATCCATTTCCCGGACCAATTAAAATTACCTCTGAGGTCAAGTCTGTTAACGAAAATGCGTTAGGCGGCAAGGCTGTTTCCAAACAGATTACGCTTCGATTTCCTGAAATCTCACCGACATTGACATTAAATATTTTGCTATATCTACCTAAAAACAAGCAGAAAGCGCCCGTTTTTGTCAGCCTTAATTTTATGGGTAATCATACCGCTACGCACGAAAAAGACGTATTTGTCACTGAAAACTGGGTAAACTCCGGCTTCGATAAAACCTTCGTAAACAATCGGGCAACGGATGCTTCTCGCGGTATTGCCGAACGGAGATGGCCTATGGAAGCCATCATCGCGCGTGGCTACGCGGTCGCTACCGCCTACTACGGCGACCTTGAAGCCGACCATACCGAAGGGTGGAAAACAGGTCTGCGCTCAGTCCTGACGCCTGAACAACGCGAAAAATGGAGCGCCATCGGTGTGTGGGCGTGGAGCATGAGCCGCATGGCGGATTATTTACTTCAAAATGAGTCTCAAATTGACAAGCAAAAACTCATTGCCGTAGGGCACTCACGCATCGGAAAAGCAACGTTGTGGGCAGGTGCCGAAGACCCGCGTTTTGCCATCGTCATTTCCAACGATTCAGGCGAAGGAGGTGCGGCATTATCACGGCGGTGGATTGGCGAAACGGTTGAGCATCTCAATACCCAATTTCCGCACTGGTTTTGTGCCAATTATAAAAAATATAACAACGCCGTAGCCGATTTGCCCGTCGACCAACATGAATTGCTTGGCTTGATAGCGCCTCGCCCACTGTATATAGCCAGTGCGACCAAAGATACGTGGGCTGACCCGAAAGGGGAATTTTTGAGCGCCGTAGAAGCAGAAAAAGTCTATCAATTGTATAAAAAAACAGGATTAGGGACTGATACCATGCCAATGGCTAACCATCCTGTCGGGCAAACAATTGGGTATCACCTTCGAGAAGGGGTACATGATATTCTGCTGTACGATTGGGAACAATACATGAACTTTGCCGATAAGCACTTTGAAATCAAATAAACCCACTATTTTTGCAGCGGCAAAAAAACATTTACCGTCAGAAAATACAGTTCGTAAACTGACGATACAATTTTTGCCGTTGGTGATAACACTAATCATTTCAGACGTGAACGATTCTTCAAAAAGTCCCTTATTAGCGTGGATTTTATTGCTTCTGGTAGCCCTTACGTGGGGAACATCGTTCATTTTAATTAAGAAAAGCCTCCTCACATTCAATGTGACGGAAGTTGCGGCGGGGCGACTGTTTTTGGCTTCGTTGTTTTTTGTTCCCATTATGATTGCATCGCGCCGTCAAATTCCCCTTGACCGCTTTCGGTATCTATTGGTATCTGCTCTGACAGGGTACGTCATTCCTGCGTTTTTGTTTGCCAAGGCAGGTACAAAACTTAACAGTTCTCTGTCCGGAATGCTCAATTCCCTCAGTCCTTTGTGTACGCTGATTATTGGCGTCCTGTTTTTCGCGCAACCGCGTCGTCCGTTACAAATTGCGGGAATTCTTTTAGGACTGTTGGGTTCATCCTTCCTGATTTTTTCCAAAGGAGCAAGTTCTTTGAACGTAGCTGATCCTTACGCCTTTCTGATTTTGAGTGCTACTGTATTGTACGGCATCAATATCAATACCATTTCGCGTCATTTGAGTCATTTGCCCTCGTTGGCTATGACCGCTTGGACGTTTGCCTTTATTGGCCCCATTTCGTTTGTGTTATTATTAAATACCGATTTCTTTCCAAAAATCACTTCGACTGAGAATATGCAATCCAGCCTGTTTTTGTTAGCCTTGGGCGTTATAGGCTCCGGTTTAGCATCAGTCATGTTCAATCGGATTGTCCAATTGGCATCGGGGTTGTTTGCTTCTTCAGTGACCTATTTGATTCCCATAGTGGCTATCAGTTGGGGAATTTTTGATGGAGAACGCATCAGCTTTCAGCAGTACCTTGGCATGGGCATCATTTTGACGGGCATTTATCTGGTCAATCGCCGGGAAAGGCTTCGCATCGCCAAAAGTTAATACGCATTACCTTTCCTTTTAATTAATAAATTGTACTGTTATGTTAAAAGTAATCATCAACGAACAACAAACATTCGATATTGACACAAACCAAGGCGAGACGCTTCTGAACGGCCAGCCTTTTCAGTGGGATTTAGTCGCTCTGGGCGATGGCCGCTTTCATATTTTACAAAACGACCGTTCGTACAATGCCGAAATCGTTGAAGCCAACTATGCCGAAAAGAGTTTTAAAGTAAAAATCAACCAAAGTAGTTACAATTTAGCAGCGAAAGATCGTTTTGACCTATTGTTGGAAAAAATGGGAATGGCCAATACTGCTAAAAATAAAGTCAATAATATCAAAGCTCCCATGCCGGGATTGATTTGGGACATAAAAGTACAGGCAGGCGAAGTCGTAAAAGCCGGGGATGTAGTACTGGTATTGGTAGCTATGAAAATGGAAAATGCGCTTAAATCACCGGGCGATGGGGTTGTAAAAAACATCAAAGTCAACCAGGGAGACAGCGTCGATAAGAATCAGATACTTATTGAATTTGAATAGTTTTTTTTAATCAACCTAAATTTCAAATGTCTCAACCTAAATATAAACGTATTCTTCTTAAACTTAGCGGCGAAGCTCTGAGTGGCCCTGACAAAAAGCAAGTGATTGATTTTGATATTCTTCAGCAGTTTGCCAAAGAAGTAAAAACAATCGTAGATGCGGGTGTACAAGTCGCAGTTGTCATTGGTGGAGGCAATATATTTCGTGGGGCCTCGGTTGAGAAATCAGGCATTGACCGAGTACAGGGGGACCACATGGGGATGTTGGCTACGGTCATCAACAGCATGGCCATCCAAAGTTCATTAGAAAAATACGGCATGGTAACCCGTCTGCTTTCTGCCATCAAAATGGAACAGGTGGCCGAGCCGATGATTCGTCGCCGGGCAGTGCGGCACTTGGAAAAAGGGCGTATTGTTATTTTCGGAGCAGGTACGGGAAACCCCTACTTTACGACCGATTCAGCCGGCGCACTTCGGGCCATTGAAATCAATGCCGATGCCGTTTTGAAAGGAACCCGCGTGGATGGAATCTACACTGCCGACCCCGAAAAAGACCCAACCGCAACCCGTTACGAGAAAATTTCGTACGATGAAGCCCTGAGTAAAAACCTGAAAATCATGGACTTAACGGCTTTTGCGCTTTGTAAGGAAAACAATTTGCCGATTATCGTTTTTGACATGAACAAACCGGGCAACCTGCTGCGCCTCATCAACGGCGAATCGGTGGGAACCTTAGTAACAAACGGATAGAATCATTTGACTATATCAAACTAAAAAAGGGATATAACACCCAACTATCTCATAATTAACAAATTAACAATGGAAGAAGTCGAATTTTATCTCGAAGACGCCAAAGACACGATGGATAGGGCAATAAAGCACCTGACCATCGAATTAGCAAAAATCCGCGCGGGAAAAGCCTCTCCGTCTATGTTGGACGGAATTCAAGTGGAATATTATGGAGTCCTCTCTCCATTGAATAATGTGGCTTCCATTACAACGCCCGATGCCAGAACCATTACGATTAAGCCGTTTGAGAAAAAAATGATTGGGGAAGTGGAAAAAGCGATTCGTAATAGTAACATTGGATTATCACCCAATAACGATGGTGAGAATATCCGTTTGAGCATCCCAATGCTTACCGAAGAACGCCGTCGGGATTTGGTAAAACGGGTAAAGCAGGAAATCGAAACTGCGAAGGTAAACATTCGGAATATCCGTCAAAACACCAATAGCGATATTCGTAAATTGACCAAAGAAGGCGTTTCGGAAGATGAAGTAAAAATCGGTGAAGAGCGCGTTCAGAAATTAACCCACGGTTTTATTACCAAAGTAGACCAAATTTTTGCTGCCAAAGAGCACGATATAATGTCAGTGTAATCCTTGGTATTGAGTATTAAGTAATAGGTATTGAGTAATAAGGTTTTTTGTCTCAGTACCAACTACTTAATACTCTCTACTCAATACCAAATCAATCCAATTCATTATAGGCCAAAAGCCCGCCAATGACGTTACGAACATTGGTAAAACCTTGGCTTTGCATATATCTTTGAGCCGTTTCGCTGCGTTTTCCCGAACGGCAATGCACCAGAATTTCTTCCTCTTTCAGGTGCTCAATTTCCCCCAAACGATGAGGAAGATCTCCCAGGGGAATAAGCTGACCGCCTATGTTATCGGCGTCGTATTCGTAGTCCTCGCGTACGTCGATGAGGTTGATTTTCTCACCGCTTTCAATGCGCTGTTTTAATTCTTCTACCGTAATGTCCATTGTATAATTGGGGTTTATTTTCTCAACAAAATTTTCTTCGTAACCGTTTTCTTTTCATTCGATAGTCTTAAAAAATACAAGCCGTCGGCAAAACCCGACAAATCCAGCGTATTTTCCGAAGGTTGCACCGATTGCTGTTTTAGCAAAACTCCATTGAGTTGATATACTTCCACCTGTCGAATTTCGTCGGTATGCCAACGAACCTGTCCGTTTGAAGGATTTGGATATACCTCCCAATCAAGTACTTGCTCAGGTTCCACCGAGGTGATCGGAGTTCCTTGTTTAGCACCCATAACAGGGCGAACCAGTAAACTTCCCTGAAAATACGCCAAATTGGGGTCATTTTTGAAATTGGTATATGGAACCCACTCTTGACCCGCATTGATAAAAATCTGATTTTCGTGTTGATTGTTGCGATCAAGTCCTACCGGTACACCATCCTGCCCTATTTGCAGCCAACCTATGTAAAAAGTATCACGAACGGCCACGCCAAAGTCAAAGGGAAATTCCACAAATTCGTTTCGATTGACCGGATACTGCACTTTAAATGCTTTTTGATAAAGCAGCGATTGCGGCTTCCCATTTGCATTGCTCCACACCTGTAGTGTCATAGACTGCCCCGTCAAATCCTTTAAAGTAGAGACAATATTCATCCGTACTCCCGAAACAAAATCGGGCGCGTTCAGGAAATATCGAACAGCCGTGCGACTCAAAGAGCGATTAAAATACACTGCCGTCTCTGCCGTTCCGTCATCGTAAGCGTAGTAATCGTCCAAAACCGTTTTTCCTGAAATACTGTCGTTTCGGCGTAAATCAACGCCGGGAATCGAAGGGTTAACGTTGTCGGTAGTTAAAATTTGAAAATGACTTACCAACGACAACTTCTTAACTTTGGAGGTATCTATTCCGCTAATTACAGTCGGTTTGAGGCTTTTCAGTTGCGGGCTCAGCGAAGAGATCAATTCCGATGAACTTTGCTGAAAATTTTGAAAAGTACGTCCACTTATTTCATCACGCAGGGTATAAGAGAAAGTGGTAAAGTTGAAAACGTTGAAAAGATTACGAATATCCGTTGTTACTGAATCAGCCGTTTCGGCGGTCGGGTTGGCTAAATACTGTTTAAGAGGCATCGCGGTATATCGCTTTAAAAACGAACTTACGGGAAGCCTAAAGGCAACATCCCGTACAAATCGGTCAGCAGTACGACGTCCTTTATTGAGATAAACATAATCAACATGCCACATATCAAATTGCCCCGACAGGCGGCTGAAACCCTGAAAGCGGAACTGAAAACTGGCATAAAAGTAAGAAGGGTCACGCACTATGAGTTGCGCATAATTGAAGTTGTTGTCCTGTTTGCCTCCTGCCTGTTTCCAAACGGTTTGCCAAACGCCTTTATCGGTCAGAAACTGTACCCGCAATGAATCGTCAGCATCCGGAAACTCTCCCAAACCGCGTAATTGCCAATAAAAGCTAAAATAAACCGAATCAACCGCCGCAAGTCCCGACAGATCAACTGGTTGAGAAGTGAGCGTATCGGCAGGACCCTGGGCACTTTGCGTAACGAAGTTATAAGGACGTCCAACAACATCTGACCCGTCAAAAGTCACTACATTAAGTGTTGGGTGATTAATGGTAATCGTATTGCTTACGTACGCTCCACCTCCTGCCTTCCAAAGCGAAGGGTCAAGCCTTCCGCTGGAAGAAAGTGAAAAATCATCAAAAAAAGGCAATGTAACCGCCGAGTTACGAGCATTGGCAGACGGTAAAGTTGGCTGTGTGGGACCAATGGGAAAACCGACAAACTGCGCGTAGACAGGCAAGGTAAAAACAACTGCAAAGACAAGCAAAAAGGCAAATAGTAACCTCCAATCACTCCCTTCTGACTTCCGAATTACAGCATCCGGTACTTTACTACTAAATCTTCTAAAATTATTCATTCTGTTGTTGCGGTTGCGTATCAGGCTGCCCGACTACCCACAAATCTACCACATCGCCCACGCGAATCTTATTGCCGGCCCCTGCTTCTGGGTTTTGTCTGACAATTGTTCCTGGGGCTTTACTTGGGTCATCTACAGGCATAATGAGTCCGCGTTTAAGGTTAGAGCCTCTCAGCACAAACTCAGCTTCATCAAGCGTTTTACCTACAACGTCAGGAACATCGAATTCCGTATTTCCGATACCGTCACCTACTTCTAAATCAATCTTTGAGCCTTGTGGAATGAGTGTTCCCGGCAGAATTTTTTGTCCGTTAAAGAATTGCTCCATGACGGAATTCTGAGCTAGGTCCGGAACATATTTGATGGTTCCCAATCGTAAGCCCAGTCTTGCCAGTTCTGCTTCTGCACTGCGTTTAGTCCGATCCACCAATTGAGGCATCTTCACATTCGGGGCATTCATTGACGTAATGTACACATAGATTTTACGTCCTTCCTTTACTCGCATCCCCGATTTAGGACTCTGCCTAATGACACTCAACGGTTTTTCTCCTACCACAAAAGTACAATCTGCAATTTCGTAACGCAGGTTACGATCGTCCAAATAATCTTCAATTTGCTCAAGACTCATTCCTTTTAGGTCCGGTACGGTGATACTTTGTCCGTGATTGGTTGTAAAAGGTAAATACAAAAAAAAGAATCCCAAAAATAATGCCACAACTAATGCAACAACGAGGCTAATATGAACAATGAGGTCTGTGCGCGAGTTGGTACTGATTTTCATACAATAATACAGTGCTGACTATGAGTAGTTTTATGCAAAGAAAATCTAAATTTCTGAATTGGTTGTAAAACAGGGGCTATTTTATGACAAACCAATTAAACTGTGGGATTACCACTCGTGTAAAATGTTTGCTAATTAGAATTTGTAAGTGGAATTTTGTTGGTAGTACACAAATTGCGTAACTACTTAATCACTAACGGCTATGAATTTTTTTCGCCAAACCTTCGAAAGCCTGCGTTTTGCATGGCAGGCACTTCGTTCCAACATTTTGCGTACTACACTTTCTTTGTTGGGAGTTACGGTCGGTATTTTTGCCATTATCGGCGTTTTTACGATTGTAGATTCATTAGAGAAAAATATTCGTCAGAGTTTAGATTCCATTGGTACCGATGTAGTTTATGTACAAAAATGGCCCTGGGTTTTTGGGGGTGATTTTCAATGGTGGAAGTATTTTCAATGGCCGGAAACTTCTTACAGTGACTATAAATTTTTGGCCGAACGAATGGAGGGAGCCGAAGCGGTGGTAGCGCAGGGTTTTAAAGGTGGTTTGACTGCCAAGAATGGCAATAATAGCATGGACGCACTAGTTCAGGGAATCACTTACGATTATAATAAGGTATCTGATATAGAAATAGAAAAAGGCAGGTATTTTATGCCTCAAGAGATAGACGCCGGTCGAAGCGTAGCTATTGTTGGAGCAGATATTGCTGAAACACTTTTTCCGACCGACCAGGACCCAATAGGTAAAACTTTTAAAGTTAAAGGCTTAAACTACACAATTGTAGGTATTCAAAAAAAGAAAGGTAAAGGATTATTTGACATTGCGGGTAATCCTGACACCAAAGTTATAATGCCGTTTCTGACTTTTGCCAAATCATTTCAAAATCGCTACGGAAGCTCCGTAACCATTGTAGCAAAAGGACAACCGGAAGATGCTGGTTTGGTAGAATTGGAAGCAGAAATTACCGGCTTACTCCGTACCAAACGCGGTTTGAAACCTACGCAAGACACCAACTTTTCCATCAATCGTCCCGAAGCCGCGACCAAAGCGATTTCGGGCTTGTTCGGTATCATTACTCTGGCAGGTTGGGTCATCGGGAGTTTCTCTATTTTGGTGGGCGGCTTCGGCATTGCCAATATCATGTTTGTTTCGGTCAAAGAGCGCACCAATCTGATCGGAATTCAAAAATCACTCGGGGCTAAAAACTATTTTATTCTTTTTCAATTTCTATTTGAAGCTATATTTTTAAGTTTGATTGGCGGACTAGTAGGAATTGGGCTGGTCTATTTATTATCTTTCATCCAACTCGGAAGCCTCGACATTGTGCTTTCCACAAAAAATATTCTCTTAGGACTCAGCGTATCCAGTATCATCGGAGTGGTAGCGGGTATTATCCCTGCTTTTGGAGCGTCAAGGTTAGATCCGGTAGAAGCAATTCGATCCAAATAAGTCGTTTTTTATTCCGCTGAATTTTTGGGAAGTTTGTAGGCATCATCCTGAATGACTTCCCATGTATTACTTTTTTCTACTTTTGGCGTTTTTGATTGGCGTTACCAATACGTTTCAATCGGGCGTTAATTCTCAGTTGCGAGTTGCTACGCAAAACCCCATCTTATCTTCCATCATTTCGTTTGCCACAGGTTTGTGTTTACTGTTAATCTGCTACATTTTCTTTAATAAAGAGTCTGTTCCCAGTCTCGAAACATTCAAAAGCATCAGTTGGTGGAAATGGTTAGGCGGAGCTTGCGGGGCATTTTATGTCCTTACGGTTATTCTTATTGTTAAAGAAATTGGGCCTGCCAATTTGCTGTGCCTTATTATTGCGGGACAGTTAGTTGCCGGTGTTTTGATTGACCATTTCGGATGGGTTGGTTTTACGGTGCATACAATCAACATTTGGCGAGTCTTGGGAATCAGTCTTATCATTGGAGGCGTTGTATTGGTGCTTAAAAATTAGAAAGTAGAGTTCAGGCAAATGATAGATACCCTTTTGTAGAATAAAATCTCAGTTAAAGTTATAAGCAATGAAAATCAGGTTTTTGGGTCTGTTCCTTCTATTCGCTTTCTCAGCAACAGCTCAGAAAGAAGTCTATCTTTTCTCCTATTTTGTCGGTAACGGCGAAGATGGATTGCACTTTGCCTACAGCAATGACGGCCTGACGTGGCAGACACTCAAAGGAGGCAAATCGTTTTTGCAACCTGCCGTAGGAAAAGACAAACTCATGCGTGACCCGTGTGTCTATCAAGATAAAAACGGCATCTTTCACATGGTATGGACCAGCGGTTGGAAAGACAAAATCATTGGGTATGCCTCTTCTAAAGACCTGATAAATTGGTCGGAACAAAAGGCCATTCCCGTCATGGAACACGAACCCACGGCTAAAAACAGTTGGGCACCTGAAATCTCTTACGACCAAAAAACTAAGTTATTTCTGATTTTTTGGGCAACCACCATTCCGGGAAGGCACTCCGACGTAGCTGATTCGGAGCGGGAAAAAGGATTAAATCACCGTATGTATTACGTCACTACGCCCGATTTCAAGACATTCAGCGAAACAAAAATGTTCTTCAACCCTGATTTCAGCGTAATTGATGCAACGATTTTTGAGAAGGGAACGGATTATTACTTATTTGTAAAAAACGAAAATCCCAAGCCAGCAGAAAAAAATATTCGGGTTACCCAAGCCAAGAGCGCGTTGGGCCCGTATCCTACCCAAGTCTCAGCACCTATCACGGGAAATTATTGGGCTGAAGGGCCAACCGCTTTGGAAGTCGGCGATTATGTATACATTTATTTTGACAAATACACCGAACACAAATACGGAGCGGTACGCTCCAAAGACCTCAAAACGTGGGAGGATGTATCCGACCGGGTAAAGTTTCCCGAAGGAATACGACACGGAACGGCGTTTAAGGTTTTACCGTCGGTGGTGGAATTGCTGAAAAAGCTTTAACAAATAGAACGCTGATTTTTATGATGATTATGATAAAACAGGTTAATCATAACAATCTTAAAAATCAGCGTTCCAGCTATTTATTTAATCACTTCAAATCCGCAATACGGCACCAATGCCTTCGGAATGTGAATTCCTTCGGGAGTTTGGTTATTTTCGAGCAAAGCTGCCAAAATACGGGGCAATGCCAACGCTGAACCATTAAGCGTATGGAGTAATTGTGTTTTCCCTTCCGTTTTATAACGAAGTTTCAGACGATTGGCTTGATAAGCTTCAAAATTTGATACAGAACTGCACTCCAACCAACGGGCCTGCGCTGCTGACCATACTTCAAAATCAAACGTCAAGGCAGAAGTAAAGCCCATGTCTCCGCCACAAAGACGAATAATTCGGAACGGCAATTCCAGTTTTTGGAGCAATCCTTTTACGTGTTCAGCCATTTCATCGAGGGCCCCGTAGGATTCTTCGGCCTTACGCACTTGTACGATTTCAACTTTGTCAAACTGATGTAAACGGTTTAACCCACGCACGTGCGCGCCCCAACTCCCCGCTTCCCGACGGAAACAGGGTGTGTAGCCCACGTTTTTAATGGGCAAATCATTCTCGGCGACAATAACATCCCGGTAAAGGTTTGTAATGGGCACCTCCGCCGTTGGAATCAAGTACAAATCGTCGGCAGTAGCGTGGTACATTTGTCCTTCTTTATCTGGCAATTGTCCCGTTCCAAAACCTGATTCGGCATTGATAAGAATAGGTGGCTGAATTTCCAGATACCCAGCTTCTACGGCTTGGTCTAAGAAAAACTGAATCATGGCTCGCTGCAAACGCGCTCCTTTGCCCTTATAAACGGGAAATCCTGCTCCCGTGATTTTAGTACCCAATTTAAAATCAATAATGTCGTATTGCTCAATCAACTCCCAGTGAGGTTTAGAACCTTCCGGAAGGCTTGGTTTTTCACCCCACGCATATATTTCCACATTTTCTTCGGGCGTACGGCCTTCGGGCACGCTTTCATGAGGTAAATTAGGGAGTAAAACCAATGTTGACTGAAGTTGTGCTTCTACTTCTTTTAAGCTTTCTTCCAATGATTTAGAGCGTAATTTCAGCGTAGAAGTTTGGGCTTTAGCCGCTTCGGCTTCTTCCGCAGCGGCGGCCCGGCTTCTTGCCTCTTTCATCAACTGCCCGATTTGCTTAGCCAGTGTGTTGGATTGTGCCAAAGTGGCGTCCAATTCGCTTTGCGTATCGCGGCGCTGCTTGTCCAGTCCCAATAATGTGTCTACCGCTTCAGCAGCACCTTTAAAATATTTGCGTTCTAATCCTGCAATAGTCAGTTCGCGGTTTTCGCGGATGAAATTTAATTGTAACATTATTCAATAGTTAATAATCTATATCTATCTCCCCGTCTGAAGCCTCAAATTAAAAGAGTATCAATTTTAAAGGGACTGTAACCTAAATGGTTAATACGCCAACAAATATAGCCATTGTTAAGGAAAGTAGATTATTTTTGAACCCAACAGCCCTTTTGTAAGGCTATCTAACCCTTTACTTAATCTTAAAATGACATGAAAATTATTAGAACTCAACTAAGTATAAAAAATCCCAAAACAACTATTAACAATTTCATTATCAAACATTTACACCCAAATCAAGTTTCATCCTTAAATTACCTTTAATCCATATTCATTTACGTTTTATTTGCCTTTTCAACTACTTGACTTATGAAACTAATTAAAACAATCACCTCTTTTTTCCTCCTTTCCCTGCTTCCGTTTCATCTGCTTTCTCAAAATAAAATCGTCGTTTTTCAAACTGATTTTGGGTTGAAAGACGGCGCCGTATCGGCCATGAAAGGCGTAGCTATGGGTGTCAATCCAGCACTTCGTCTTTTTGATTTGACCCACGAAATCCCTGCTTATAACATTTGGGAAGCGGCTTATCGATTGGAGCAAACCGCTCTCTATTGGCCTCAAGGCACCGTATTTGTATCGGTAGTAGACCCAGGTGTGGGTACCGAACGCAAATCAGTTGTTCTCAAAACCAAAAGCGGGCATTTCTTTGTGGGGCCTGACAACGGCAGCTTTACGCTGATTACTGAGTCGTTGGGCATTCAGGAAATTCACGAAATTGACGAAGCTGTCAATCGCCGCAAAAACTCCCAGTCTTCCTATACTTTTCACGGGCGCGATGTGTATGCTTATACAGCCGCACGATTAGCAGCGGGAGTAATTACGTTGACACAAGTCGGAAAACATCTGCCTAATGAAGTGATTAAAATTCCGTTTCAAAAAGCGGTGCTTGAAGGCAATGCAATTGTGGGAAACATCCCAATTTTGGATGTGCAGTACGGCAATGTATGGACCAACATTTCTGCCGATCTATTCAAAAAGTTAAACATCACAGCCGGGCAAAAAGTAAAAATAACGGTGTGGGAAAACGATAAACAAGTGTTTCAGGGCGAAATGCCATTTGCCAACACCTTTGGTGAAGTTCCCGAAGGACAAATTATGAGCTATCTGAATAGCCTGATGAACTTCTCGTTTGCCATCAATATGGGAGATTTTTCAACGAAATATGGCGTTAAAAGCGGTCCAGGTTGGAAAGTTAAAGTAGAAAAGTGAGAATTTGAAAATTAAAAACCTTCCAAATTCATTGTTTTTTTGAAGCTCGAATAGATGACCTCACCATGACAGTAGCAAGTACAGCTTCGCTCTCGTTGTGTAGCCGGTCAAGCGCTGTAATGGCATACGTATAACGTCGATTGCGGACAGCTGTACGGTCTAGGGCACGGGTTTGACCTTCGTAACAGGCAGCGAGCAGTCGCGGCTCTTCTCCATCTGTGTAACGGTAAACCGCATAGTAATGGGGTTTGTCGCCATCGCGAGCTGTTTCGGGAATCGACCAGCGCAAATCTACCCCGTCACGGGTGTCATTCACTTGTAAGTTTTGAGGAGAGCGAGGAGGCACACGGTCTTTCCAAGGCATGGTAGGCGGGAAAGCGGGCTCTTTGTAAAAATTAGTACGGAGCGAGTCTGCGTGTCCCAATTTGTTATTAATTAAAGATTTAGAACTAAAAAATACACTCCCCGTAATTTCAGGATTCAGGCGAATGAATCGCATCTGGTTTGAAAATTCGGAAGCATTGGCCCATGCTTTGTCTCTCTCTTGGGAGCCTACCTTATAGGCACCTTGTCCAATGTACAAATGACGCCCATAGGTGTGTTGCAACCACCAGGAAGTGAGAACTTTAAAGGGAATTTTATCAAATTTAGTAGAGAAATAAATCTGCGGAACCATGTAATCTATCCATCCTGCCTTCATCCATTTTTTGGTATCGGCATAGAGATTGTCGTAGGAAGTTTGCCCGGCTTCGGTGGCCGAGCCGCTCGGGTCCTCTTTTCGGTTTCGCCACACGCCAAAAGGGCTTACTCCAAACTTTACGTACGACTTTTCAGCGGTGATGGCATCGCTGATTTGTTTGATAAGTTTGTCTACGTTGTCGCGACGCCAATCGTCTTTGTCCCTGAATCGGCCTCCATACTCCTGAAAAGCGGCTTGGTCTTTAAGGGTTTGCCCCGTGGCTGTGTATGGGTAAAAATAATCATCGAAGTGAATCCCGTCCACGTCGTAGTTCTTGACAATGTTGGCCGTTACTTCAGTGATATAATCGCGCACCTCGGGAAGGCCAAAATTAAAAAGCTTATACCCATCGTATTCAAAAACCCACTCCGGATGTTTACGACTGATGTTTTCATTGCTGATACTCTTACTCGCTTTGTGAGCTACGCGATTGAGGTTGAGCCACGCGTGAAATTCCATTCCCCGATGATGACATTCTTCAATCATAAACTCCATAGGGTCATAAAACGGCTCCGGCGCTTTCCCCTGTTTACCCGTCAGCCATTCTGACCAAGGCTCGCCGCTTTTGGCGTAAAAAGCATCAGCCGCAGCCCTGACCTGCACAAATACAGCGTTGATACCCGTACGCTTATGCGCTTCCAACAATCGCACAAACTCCTCCCGTTGTTGTTCGGGAGGAAGGTTTTTGCGACTGGGCCAATCAATGTTATCTACGGTTGCAATCCAAACAGCACGCATTTCACGCTTCATACCCATAGGGCCGAAATCGCGGGGAGTGGTTCGTGGTTTTTTGGAAGTTTTGCAACCTTCTAACACTAAAAAAAGCAGCAGACAGAGCCAAGCGAGGTTTTTTTTCACGAAGCGATTGAATTAAAGTTAGAGCCTTGCTACGGGCAAAATGACGATGCTATCTATGCAAAAGTAATAACTTTCAGATAGATAATCGTTATGAAGTACGAAACCCTTAGTAGTTGCCTTGACCTCCTGAAATATTGAGGTTAATCTTTCAGGAGGTCAAACGTGAGTTCAAAAATCAATTCTCTTTCCAGTTAGGAAAACGCCCCGGCGTATAAGGTGCTCCCGCACTTTGAAGAGCCATTTCCAGCGCTATGATGTCATTTTGGGTTTTACGAAGGTCGGTCAGAAGTGCGGTAAACTGTT
The DNA here is from genome assembly GCF_027484545.1 of Runella sp. Taxonomy (GTDB): domain Bacteria; phylum Bacteroidota; class Bacteroidia; order Cytophagales; family Spirosomataceae; genus Runella. The sequence continues at coordinate 19,431 of NZ_JAIXST010000124.1, forward strand.
TCGCTGCCGTTTGGTAAGAGGTAAGCATGGTTTGCGTTGGAGCAGCCGACGTACTGACGAGGTTTCCTTGAATACGACCTACGCGCTCACTGATGGAAGGCAACGTTTCAAACTCACGTCGCTCCAAAGTACGGTCACCGTAGAGAGCGTTACTGAGAGCCGTTAATTGCTTTTCAATGCTGAGAAGTTGGGTTTGCAGCTCCGCCGAAGCTTTTGGCGTACTTTGCCAAGCGGCCTTCAAAAAGCGCATTTTATTATTCAATTCTCCATATACTCCCTGGGCACCTCCCAAAGCACGAACAAGCGATGCCGCTTTTTGAGTGAAAGCTTCCAACGCTTTTTTATCGGTAACAGGCAGGGTAGCAGTATTTAAAGAAACTACCTTAAACGGCTGTGCGGTGACAAGTTCAGTAAATAGACCATCTTCAAATTTACTAAGCGACACTTTATAATTTCCCGCAAAGGCCATGGCTCCGAGGTCGGGACCGGAGAAAAAATTCATTGGATCAGGCTCATTGAAATTGACCGGATCAGGAGCATCGTAGCGAAAATCCCACGTGATGCGCTGTAAGCCTTTCTTTGCAGGAGCTTTAAGGCGACGAACCGTATTGCCGCTTTCATCTGTAATGGTAAAAAGTAAATAAGGAGCAGGTTGAGTTTCCTCCAAACGGAGCGAATCAATCGACGGATAGAAAACGGATTGATTTTTTTCCATTAATGCTTTTTCACGCTCTTTTCGTTTTTCCTTTAGGGTCTTAATGTCGTCTTTGAGATAATAAGTAAACACAGAACCAACGGTCGGATTAGGCGTTGAAAAGTAGCTTTCCCCCTGAAATCCTTTCCCCCTCAACCCCAACGGCTGTGAAGGCAAAAACTGCCAAGCATCTTTTATGGCAGTGATGAACGCGTCTTTGGACAAATCTTCTTTTTTAAGGTTTTGAAGAGGAGTATAGTCATCTAAAATGTAAAAACCACGTCCGAAAGTGGCTAAAACAAGGTCATTTTCGCGTTTTTGGATGTCCAAATCACGCACTGCAATCGTGGGGAGTCCAGCTTTTAATTGTATCCATTTTTGGCCGCCGTCAATACTGAAAAATAAGCCAAACTCCGTTCCGACAAAAATTAAGTTGGCATTTAGATGGTCTTCTGCCACAGTATAAACCGTGCCGCGCTCAGGAAGGTTATTTTGCAGTGCGGTCCACGTTTTTCCCTGATCTGTACTTTTATAAAAATAAGGCTTGAAATCACCATAGCGGTGATGATTGAAAGTGGCGTATACCACATTTTTATCATGTTGAGAAGCCAAAATTTGGTTTACGTAGGTACGTTCCGGGGCGCCTGCAATGCCGTTGACATCAATTTTTGTCCAGTTTTGACCTCCGTCGGCGGTAATGTGAATAAGACCGTCATCAGTGCCTGCGTACAGGAGAGTTTCATCCAATTTCGATTCTGAAACAGTCGTAATGTTTCCGTAAATGTCGGTTGAACTGTTTTTGGAAATCGCATCCATACTCCATACTTTTCCCATGACGGGGAGTTTGTTACGGTCAATCTGCCGACTCAAATCGGGACTTATGACTTTCCAGGTATTGCCGCGGTCGTCCGTTCTGAATACTTTATTGGCAGCAAAATACAATCGAGTGGGTTTGTGTTGGGAAATTGCCAAGGGAGCATCCCAGTTCCAACGATATGCAGGCTCTCCTTCCAATTCAACAGGGCGAATATCTACACTCTCCCCCGTTTTTTTATCAAAACGCCCCAAGCCTCCGTACTGTGATTGGGCATAGATAATTTGGGGGTCTTGCGGGTCCACCTGCGATTCAAACCCATCGCCTCCCTGCGTAACTATCCAGTTTTCATTGACAATACCATTGGCACTTGTGGTACGTGAAGGCCCTGCCAGACTGAAATTATCCTGCGTTCCGCCCAATACATTGTAAAATGGAAACGCATTGTCAGTAGTAACTTTGTAAAATTGAGTTACGGGAAGGTTTTCTTTAAAGTGCCATAATTTACCTCCATCATAGCTCTCATACAACCCTCCGTCGCAACCTACCAGTAATTGGTCAGTATTATTGGGGTTAAGCCAAATCACATGATTGTCAACGTGTTTATGCATTTCACCCAATCGTTTCATGGTCTTACCTCCATCTTCCGACATCATAAAATAAGTATCGGTAATGTAGATTTTGTCGGCATTTTTGGGGTCGCAGAATAGTTCCTGGTAATAATTTCCCGAAGTGGAATAGCTACCCATTTTATTCCAACTCGCACCACGGTCGGTAGAGCGAAACACGCCACCGTTTTGCTCGGTTGCTTCAATGACCGCATACACTATATCTGGATTGACGGGAGATATTGCCATTCCGATACGACCTACATCGCCGCTTGGCAGGCCGCGAGTAAGTTTATTCCACGTTGCTCCGCTGTCAGTGCTTTTATAAATAGCTGATTCTGGGCCACCGCTGATGTAGGTAAATACCTTACGTTGACGTTGGTGCGCCGTGGCATACAGCACGTTGGAATTGCGCGGGTCCATGTGAATTTCGTTGAAACCGGTGTGTTCACTCACCGTTAAAACAGCTTTCCAGGTTTTGCCACCATCAGTCGTTTTGTAGATTCCCCGCTCTCCACCCGACGACCAGAGCGGACCATAAGCAGCCACATAAACGACGTCCGAATTGGTGGGATCTATCACAATACGGCCAATATGTTCGGAGGTTTTAAGTCCCATATTTTTCCAGGATTTGCCGCCGTCTTCCGATTTATAGACCCCGTCGCCGTAGTTAGCAGCCCGTTGGTTATTATTTTCACCCGAGCCTACCCAAACAGCATTAGTGTTGGAAGGGTCAATGGTCACGCAACCGATAGAATAAGAACCTTCTCCATCAAACACAGGCTCGTAAGTGACTCCGTGATTGGTAGTTTTCCAAACACCGCCCGCCGCCACTGCAACATAATATTCGCTGTGATTACGAGGATTGACGGCCAAATCAACCACACGGCCGGAGGTTACGGCGGGACCGATGCTGCGCAGTTTTAAGCCACTGAAAGTACCCGAATTGAATGGGTCACTTTTCGACTCTTCTTTGGCAGCAATAATGGTTTTTGCGTCTTTTTTCTTCTGGCTCCACGTTGGAAACAGATAAATAACAGACAAAAAGACGACAAATAGCTTTTTAAGGGAGAGAATTGGCATAAGAAAAGGAGTTGAAATGTTAATTTTTTGTGCAAATTATTAAGAAATAGTTCCCGCTGCAATATTTTGTGTGTTAACCCTTTTGTCCTGTTATTTTTGTTTTCAAAATCACAATTATGGCAAAAGTAAAAATTGAAATCACAACTGATATAGGCGAAACTGTTTTAGTGGAAGGCGA
>NZ_JAIXST010000292.1 GCF_027484545.1 Runella sp.
CCGCTGCGATTACCGTAGTGAGTAGGGCCATTCTTTTTTAGCTTTGTGCTGTGACAACTTGGGCAAAATAGGTACATAATCTTTGAGTTTAGTCACTCCAAAGTTAGGCATTTGCCCCAGTTGTCTATTTTTTTGTTATACTGCCGAATATTGAAACAACGTATTTACGCGGTAGGAGTTCCCATTGGTATTAAAATCGGTGATTTACGGAAATTTTATGTGTACGGAGGTGCAGAAGCCGCTTTTGCCATAAATTTCAAACAAAAAACTTTTATCAACGGCGAAAAAGTAGACAAGTTCAACGAATGGTTCAGCAACCGTTCTAACCCATTTATGCCGGCCCTTTTCGCGGGATTTCAGACCAAAAACGGATTTGGGTTGAAGGTGCAGTATTATCTGAATGACTTTTTGAATCCTAATTTCTCCGAAGGCGGCACAAAGCCCTACGCAGGCACTGAGTCAAAGATTTTCTTTGTGACTTTAGGATATAATTTCGGAAAGAAATCATAGGCAGTAGCGGGGCCGCCCGAGCAGTTTGCAGTTTGCAGTTAAATTTATGCTGTTTTAACTGCAAACTGTAAACTTTTTTTACTCTAAACCGTAAACTTTTTTACTACAAACGGCAAACGACTATTTTGCTTCTTTCACCAAAAAGCAGGAAGCTGCTGCCAACAACATACAGACACCTGCCAAAACAAGCGCATTACGTGGGTCATCTCCTAACAAGGATTTGTAAAAAAGCGGCACGGTGAGCATACCAATAAATTGCGGCACACAGATAAAACCATTGAAAATACCCATATAGACACCCATACGTTCTTTGGGTACCGCAGAGGCCAACATCAAATAGGGCATTGACATAATAGAGCCCCACATAAGACCGATGATGGTCATGCCGGCCAGATAAACCATTTTATCGTTGGAAAGCAGCGTCATAAAAAAGCCGCAGGCGCCAATGCACAAAAATAAGGCGTGGGTGCCGCGATTGCTGCCGATGGCTCGGGCGATGCGGGGAATAAAAAAGGAGATAAGAGCGCAGGAGATGCTGAACATAGCAAAACAAAGTCCGCCCCATTTAGTGCCTTCTTCAAAACCTGTTGGATTTGAAACTGCATCCGGAGCATTGAAAGCGTATTTGGCCGCGGCCAATGAAAGGTATTGCCACATCAACGGTAATCCGTACCACGTAAAGAACTTCACCCACCACAACTGACGCATCACGGTAGGCATTGAAGAAAGAGGAGCCAGAATTTCTTTAAAAACGGGTAGCATTAAAACTAAGTAGCCCCCAATTAAAATTCCTAATCCCCATTTGATACCATTGACAAAACCTCCTGAAAAATAAGCAAAGCCAAAAGCCAGAATAGCTGCTCCAACCGCCAATGCTAAATGCCAGAATGAAATAGATTTCTTTTCTTCTTCCGAAAAAACGTGTACTTTTTTATAGTCATCGTTTTCCGGCGGGTATTCTTTGGTGGTGCGCATTGTCCAAAGAACTGCGATTACAATAGAAGCCGCTCCTATATAAAAAGGATACCGAACTGAATTAGGAATCCCATTGGTCAATTGAGAATCTGACAACACCATGGAAACACCTAAAAGAGGTAAAATATAGGGCATCAGATTAGCGAGGGTTTGCCCGAAGCCCACCATAAATGACTGTACGGCAAAGCCCACGGGCCGTTGTTTTTCGTTGAGCATATCGCCCACAAAAGCTCGGAAAGGCTCCATAGCCGAATTGAGTCCAGCATCCAGCATCCACATTAAACCAGCTGCCATCCAAACTGCTGACGAATTGGGCATCAAAATCATCGCAATACTTCCCAAAAGCGCTCCGATAAGGATAAACGGTCGGCGGCGGCCCCAGGTAGGTGACCAACTGCGATCAGAGATTGCACCAATGATAGGTTGAAGCAATAATCCCGTTAGCGGACCGGCAAGCCAAAGACCAGGAATGGAAGCTTCATCGGCACCGAGATAACGGAAAATTGGACTCATATTTGCTTGCTGTAATCCAAAGCCGTACTGAATCCCGAGAAATCCGAAACTCATGTTCCAGATTTGCCAAAAGGTTAATTTGGGTTTTTCGTTCATTACATAGGTTAAGTTTAATAGAAAGTAGTTGCGCAATTATAGGCATTTCGTCATTAATTGCAAACCATCTGGCTTACATTTAAGTTATAAAGATTTGGATGAAAGTAATAAACACTCGCTATTGAAAGTTTAAGTAAGGGACAGCACTACTTGAGTTGTCTTACTTCTTTAAGAACCAAAGAACATTGATTAACCAGAATCCCAGACACATTCCGCATGAAATTCTTATTATTGGGTGTTTTGTCCTCCTTTTTCTTCATCTCATCCGAACCAACGCTCACGATAGAAATAACGAATATTAAACATCCTAAGGGAACACTACGACTGGGGGTTTTCCGAGCGGGCAATACCTTTGGAAGTACGTATTCTAAACCTGATTTTGGACAAATGGTCGCAGTAACGGGCAAAGGAATAGAGCGTACCGTAATGAGCTTGCCACCGGGTCGATACGCGTTAGCACTTTATCACGATATGAACGATAATTGGAAGTTAGATAAAAATTTCGTGGGCTATCCCAAAGAGCCTTATGGTTTCAGCAATAACTATCGCCCTGTATTTTCAGGGCCTAAATTTGAGGATTGCGCCTTTGAAGTAAAAGAAAGCGGGACTTCGTACCTTAAAATAAAGCTCCTGAATTAGGCTATTTCAATGGAACAGTAATCTTGGTCATATCCCAAGCGAGCACCATAGCGGGCACTGCTTCATCGAATGAAATCAGAAATTGTTCCTGCACGGCAGGTAAGGTTTCCACGGGCACTTCTACCTGAAGCACATCAGCAGCAGCTTCGCGGCTGGCTCCGCCAAAACTTACTCCCCAACTATACATTTTGCTGTTGAAAATAACCGTCCATTTCTCTTTGTTTGGAATGGTCCAGAGCGTGTATTTTCCCGCAGGAAGGTTTTTCCCACCAATGGTCAGGTCTTTGTTGGTGGTAAAAGTCGTGGCTTCGTTAGCCCCTGTCCGCCATACTTTTCCGTAAGGCTCCAAGCCACCAAAAATAACGCGCCCTTTTTTAGATGGGCGACAATAAAAAACGGAAATTTCGGTACCATCTTTCTTGTACTCTGACGTAGCTTAGGGGCTGGCTTTTTTAGTATTGGCTTGTAAGAATTTGAAGGCCACGAAGAGAACAACAGCCAATACCCCGACTACAATGCCGGTCCATTTTAAAATCTTTTTCATTGGAAGTGAGGTTAGGAATTAAGTTTTGTAAAGCTACATAAAAACCGCATTTTCTCAGTTAAAAAATACTTCATCGACAAACACCCAAGCAGGCTGTCCTTTGCCCGCGTGCCAAGCGGGTAGCTTTGCTACTGGACGAGCGATGAGTTTAATAACTGAATAATTTCCTTCTTTCAATTGACTTTGAATGGCTTCTACACGAGCGGATTGGTCTTTTGTAGGTTGTTCGGGCTGAATCTTTTGCAATAATGTCAAGTGCATTTTATCTGGCCCTCCCCAAACTTCGACCGAAGCCGGCGGGAAAATGAAGCCTCCGATGTTTTTACCAATGCTTAGGGTCAGCGATTTAACGGGCGTGGGTTGCGCAAACGTAAACAGCGCTTCAAAGGGTTTCTCGCGATAGCCTAACCAAGCGGGGTTCTTAAAATCGCTTGCTTCGCCTTTTTTCTGATTGATGAGTGTATTGCTGCCTTCGCCTTGGTATTGAGGGTTAGGTTCGTTCAGCAATTCAACAAGGGAAGGGCGATACGTACCTTTGAAAAAAGTGTATTCTACCACGTCGCTGACATACCAATTTTCTTTGGTGGCACGGGCCTTCACGACCGTGTAGCCCGAAAGAGTAATCGGTTTTTGATACACGGTCGAAGAGGTAGAATCGGGAACAGAGCCATCAAGCGTATATCGAATCGTAACACCTTTGAGAGGGTGTTTGAAAGTAACGGGCGTTTGTTCAGTCAATACAAATTTTTCGTTGACCAACATCGGCGGATTGAGTTTCAGCCGCTCGGAGTCTTTGGGAACATATCCTAATTCAAATACAGTTTTCGGATGCCGTTTTTTTAATTCAGCCAACTCTTTCTCCAGAATCGGCGTATTCCAAACGAACACTTCGGTAAGATTGGGCATTGTGCCTAAACTTTGCAAGGAGGTTGCCGTTACCTTTGTGCCTGATAATGAGAGCGATTGTAACTTTGTCAAAGTTTGAAACTTTGACAAAGTTGCCCCTGTAATTTCCGAATTATTCAAATTTAATTTCTCCAAATTTTCAAACTGCGCAATCGTAGCTAAATCTTCATCTTTGATAGGCATGTTTGACAGATTCAGCACGACTAACTGCTTTTTAATATCCGATAATTCACCCAGTTGCTCTGATTTATACATCTGACGTACGAAGAAATCAGCCTGCAACGCAGGAGAATTGTGAGCAATTGGAAAAACAACACGGAATGGATTGTTTAACTTTTCAAGAGTCGACTCAGAAGCCGGAGCAAAGTTGTAAACCGCTGCATTTTCCGTTTTTCTTTCTCCTTTTTCCAAAAATGCTTTGAGCGGATCGTTTGCCGCCAACGCTTTGAGCGGTTTCTTTACATCAGCCCCACTCTGCACCCAAGCCGTCAGCAAACTGATTTCCTGTGGCGTCAACTGGGCTTTACCTTTGGGAGGCATGTGCTTTTTATCATCAAGCGGAAGGTTAGCGCGTTGAATGATGTGACTGTTGAGGGCATTACCGGCAACCCATATCGGGCCGTTCTTTCCGCCTTTTAGCAAGCCGGCAACGGTAGTCATGAGCAGCTCTCCTTTGGTCTTTTGCTCATTGTGGCATTGGAAGCATTTAGCTTTCAAAATAGGCTGCACCGCGGCCTCAAATACGGGTGTGTCTTCAGTGATGATAAGCGGCGCGTTTTCTCTTTCCTTGACAGGAAACAAATAATTTTCCCCGTGGGTGAGGCTGGCCCCGAAATGTCCCGTGACCGCTAAAATCACTCCGCTAAACGCTAAAAACGTATTGAAAATCAGGTTGCGTTCAACGGCCTGTTGGTGTACTAAAACCAACCCATACGTCAGAAAACTCAGCCCGATTCCCGTGTATTTGTGCCAGTTCAGCAAGTCGGCCGTGTAGCCTTCTTCACGCGATAGGAAGAACCCCATCAATGCCGTCAAGGCGGCCGTCAACGCCGTAAAAGAAAGAATAAAACCAAACAGTTTGTTAAAATTGACTCCTTCAAATTCTTTTCTGAATACCCACAGCATACCCGCCAAAATCAATAAACCAATGGGCAAGTGCAGCAACATGGGGTGCATTCGTCCCACGGGTTGCAGCCACGCCGGAAGGATGACTTTGTCCTGAAATACCAATAAAAACACCAATAAGGCGTGAATGGCTAAAAGTAGGTAAGAGGTTAGGTTTTGGAAACGAGGCATTTTTGGAAAATTGTCGGGTTTAAGCAGTCGCTCGCGTCTCGCGAGTGATGACTATCGGCAGGCCTCTGGCCTATGTAAATTTAGGCCGGAGGCCTTGTAATAATCGTCACTCGCGGGACGCGAGCGACGATTATTACATCTCACTGACTTTTAACGGTGAATCTGCACAGGCACTACTATACAAATAATAACAAGGCTCCGTAACGATACCTGCCGTAACAGGATTTTGGTGTATATAGTCAATTTTTTGATCAATGACCTTATTTGAATAAAGTTCAATCGGGTGATTGGTCTTTTGCCAAAACATATTTTCTGAATTTTGAGCGTGTCGATTAGCGAAAAATTGAAACATATATACTAACCATTCTTTGCGGCTTTCCTGAGGGTTATCTCGAATAAGTTGCAGGATCTGTTTAGCTGTATAACTTTTAAAATCGCGAAGCAACTCATTCAATACCCCTTGATTACGACGACAAATCAAGTGAATATGGCTTGGCATGATTACATATTCAAATATTTCCAGATTCTTCTTCTCTTGACAGAAAGCCAGGTTTTTAATGATTTCATCAGAGTATTCTTTTCTCGTAAAAATGTCTATCCAGCCAACAACGGTAAGTGTCACAAAATAAGTAGCTTCCGGTACGTTTGCTTTACGCAGTTCAGACATAACTATGTAGTAGGTTCATTTTAGCCGTCGCTCGCCCCGTCGCGAGACGTGAGTGACGGCGGCGCTATGCAATCAATCCAGGAATTACTTTTCCGGCTAAATCTGTCAGCCGGTAGCGGCGGCCTAAGTGTTTAAAGGTCAGTTTTTCGTGATTGAGGCCCATGAGGTGCATGACCGTGGCGTGGAAGTCGTTGATGTGTACGGGGTCGCGAACGATGTTGTACCCAAAATCATCGGTTTCTCCATAGACTGTGCCCGATTTTACTCCGCCTCCCGCCATGAACGTACAATAAGCACGCGGGTGGTGGTCACGACCGTAATTATCTTTGGTGGCGGTGCCTTGGCTGTAATTGGTACGGCCGAATTCTCCCCCCCAAATCACTAACGTTTCGTCGAGCAGTCCGCGTTGTTTCAAATCCGTGATCAACGCTGCCGAAGCGCGGTCGGTATCTTTGGCCTGGAGTGGCATTTCGCCGACCATGTTACCGTGTTGGTCCCAACCTTGGTGATATAACTGCACAAATCGAACGCCTGCCTCCGACAGTTTTCGGGCCAAAAGACAATTGGCCGCAAACGTTCCGGGCACCAAGCACTCAGGCCCGTACATTTTGACGATATGGTCAGGTTCTTTGGTGAGATCGGTCAATTCGGGCACCGCCGTTTGCATTCGATACGCCATTTCGTATTGCTGTACTTTGGCCTTGATTTCGGGGTCACCAAAATCTTCGTAGGCCATGTTATTAAGCTCTGATAGATTATCCAGCATCTTACGGCGTGCCGAACGGTCGGTGCCGTCGGGGTCATTGAGGTACAGGATCGGGTCTTCACCGCTGCTGAATACCACCCCTTGATGGGTGGAATCTAAAAATCCGTTGGACCACAATTTGGAATATACCCCCTGCCCGTTGCCTTTGCCACGCGAAAGCAGCACCGAAAACGCAGGAAGGTTTTTATTTTCACTGCCCAGTCCGTAGCTTGCCCATGCCCCCATGCTTGGGCGATTGCCTTGTTGGGCACCTGTTTGCATGAAGGTAAGGGCAGGGTCGTGGTTGATGGCCTCCGTATTCATGGTTTTAATCATGCATAGGTCGTCGGCGAGGTTGGCGATATTGGGAAATAACTCGCTCATCCACATACCCGACTGTCCGTGTTGCGCAAACTGAAAGTGCGAACCTACCAACGGGAATTTGGCCTGATTGGCAGTCATGCCCGTGAGGCGTTGGCCCATACGTATAGAAGCAGGAAGCTCTTCCCCCGCCATTTTGTTGAGCATGGGTTTGTACTCAAAGCTTTCGTATTGGGAAGGCGCGCCGTTTTGGAACAGATAAATCACGCGTTTGGCTTTGGGCGCAAAGTGCGGGATACCCAACGGCAAGGCATCAGAGTCTTCGCCCGAGCCTTTGAACAAATTAGGGACAAGTAGTGAACCAAGGGCTACACTGCCGATACCTGCGGTCATTTTACCCAAAAAATGCCGACGATTTATGTTAAAGCGGTTTTCTAAGAATTCGTTGTTCATTGTAACCACATAGGGGGATAGGAAACATAGGTTTTTCGAAGTAACCTTTATTTCATGAGTACTTCTTCCAAATTATACACCATCAATATTGTCTGCATCAAGGCGGCCACTGACGGTCGGTCAGGGATGCGCGCTTGGGAAGATTCTCCTACATTCAACAATTTTGCTGCTTTTTGAGGCTCTTTCGTTAGTTCCGTTTTTTCTTCGTCAAAATACGTTCGAATAACATCCAACTCTTTAGTCTTGGCCTGTCGGCAGACAATTTGGCGGAAAGCTTTATTGATTTTATCGTCAACCGAGGATTTTTCCTGCGTCAATTTTTCTGCTAATACCCGTGCTGATTCTAAAACAACGATGTCGTTGAGCATCAGAAGGGCTTGAAGCGGCGTATTGGTGCGGGAGCGTTTTACTTCGCATTGGTCGCGGTTGCTGGCGTCAAAAATCAGCATATTCGGCGGCGGAACAGTGCGTTTGATGAAAACATACATGCCGCGTCGGTAAAGGCTGTCGCCGTGGTCCTGAATGTAGGTCTTCAGGATTCCGCGCCCAGAAGTAGCCGATTCCCATAAACCTTTAGGTTGATAAGGTTTTACGCTGGGACCGCCGATTTCGTGATTCAATAATCCACTGCTCGCCAATACCATGTCACGTACAAACTCTGCTGAAATACGCATTCTGGGAGCGCGGGCCAAAAAGACATTTTCAGGATCTTTCGATAAATGCTCTTTGGTGATAACGGACGACTGTCGATAAGTGGCCGATAACACGATTTGTTTTACGAGTCGCTTAATATCCCAGCCGTGCGTTCGAAAATCAACCGATAGCCAATCCAATAACTGCGGATGCGACGGCAATTCCCCCTGCATTCCAAAATCGCCGACGGTTTTCACGATTCCCCGTCCAAAGAATTCTTGCCAAACGCGATTTACAAACACCCGGGCCGTCAATGGATTTTTGGCATCCAGCATCCACTGCGCCAAGCCCAAGCGGTTTTGAGGGTATTTTTTAGGATTAAAGGGAAGAATAAAATTAGGCATATTAGCCGCGACGACATCGCCCAATTGGTCATAATTCCCTCGATTCAATACATGTGTTGGCCGTAGGGTGTCTTTGTCCTGCATCACCATCACCAAAACGGCCGCCGTGTCGGTTTTATTCACAAATTTCAGGATGTCTTTGACGTCCTGCGTAGTGATTTTCATATTCGGCGGGTCAGCAAAATTGGCGTCTATCGTTCCAAAAAGCCCTTTTTCGGGTACTTGATTGAAAAACGCAAAAGCGCTGTAATAATCTTTCTGCAAGATGGGGTCGTACTTATGGTCGTGGCATTTGGCACATTCGTAGGTCATCGCCAAAAACGTTTTTCCGTACGTATTGGTCCGGTCGGTCACGTATTCGACGCGGTATTCTTCGTCAATGACCCCGCCTTCCTGCGTAATTTTGTGATTGCGGTTAAAGCCTGTGGCCAACATCATTTCTTTAGCCGTGGGGTCTTCCGCTTTTTTGCCCTGTTGTTTGGCCAATAAATCTCCCGCTAATTGCCAGGTAACGAATTTATCGTATCCGTAGTTTAGGTTGAATGCATGGATCACCCAATCGCGCCACGGCCACATGGTACGCAGACCATCGTCCTGATAGCCATGTGAATCAGCGTAGCGGGCCGCGTCGAGCCACGGGAGCGCCATTTTTTCGCCGTAATGCTTACTTTTCAGCAACTCGTCCACTACTTTTTCGTACGCATTTTCGGATTTGTCTTTCAGAAAACGTTCCTGTAAATCAAGCGTTGGAGGCAATCCTGTAATATCAAGGGCGACGCGTTTGAGCAGGCGTTCTTTATCGGCTTCTTCGTTAGGGGTGAGGCCGTTTTCATCCATTTTGGACAGTGTGAATCGGTCAATCTCATTTTTCGGCCAAGCGTCATTGCTTACTTCGGGGAGTTTGGGCGTCGTTGGTGCAATAAACGCCCAGTGCGGTTTGTATTTGGCTCCTTGTTTGATCCACTTTTCAATAAGGGCAATTTCATGTTCGGAGAGTTTGAGATTAGACTCTACCGGCGGCATCAGTTCTGCCGTGTCTTTGGTGGTGATTCGGAGCCAAACGGCCGAATTGTCCAAATCACCGGGGACAATGGCGTGCTGTTTTGGATTGTCTTTTAAAGCGGCATACGCAGCGGCTTCCGTATCGAGTCGCAGATTGGCTTCACGTTTATTAGCGTCGGGGCCGTGGCATTTAAAACAGCGGTCCGAAAGAATAGGACGAATGTGGTAATTGTAATCCACCTCGTCGGGAATAGGCGCTGCTGACGCATTACCTCGATTGAGGAAGCAAGCCGTTGTGACACAAGACAGGGCAATTCCAACGCCTATTAAAAGCCTGTTTTTGAGCAAATAAGACTTTGCCTGAGGAAATATTTTCACGTTAAGAGTAGAAACAGTTTATACTAAGTACAAATATATTTTAAAAAAAATTATAAAATCAATTCGTAAGTAGAGAGTCTCTAAAATTAAGCAATAGAGAGGGATAATTTACTTTTTATATTCTACTTTATCTTCGGGGCAATGTACTTTTTTGAGCAAGGTTAGGTTCTTGTCTGTTCACAATTTGAGGCTTTAATTTCCCAAGCTTTCCCTTTCTGAAGTTAGTACGGTTTTTTTGCTGTATTGGTAAGAGTAATGTAATTTATTATCTAAACAGAGCGAATTATGAAAACGCAAAAAATCAGCGATGAAATGAAAGAATCTCCCCTTCATCAATTGTTTTTAGAAGAGATTCAAGACATTTATTGGGCAGAAAAACATTTGCTGGAAGCTCTGCCTAAAATGGCAAAAGCATCCACTTCTAAGGAACTTCGGACGGCCTTTGAAAACCATTTAGATATTACACAGGTGCACGTTGAACGCTTAGAAAAGGTTTTTGAAGCATTGGATGAAAAACCACAAGGCAAAACGTGTGAAGCCCTGAAAGGATTGGTCAAAGAAGCTCAGGGAATTATTGATGATACTGAAAGCGACACGATGGTGAGGGATTGTGGGCTGATTATGGCAGCCCAAAAAGTAGAACACTATGAAATTGCTACCTATGGCACTTTACGCGCTTGGGCTGCCATCATGGGGCACCCCGAAGTTCAGAAATTTTTGCAGGCTACTTTAGACGAAGAACATGATGCCGACGTCGAATTGACCAAAGTAGCGATGTCGTTCGTCAATGAAGAAGCCATGGCTGAAAAGTAACTATAATCATTAGTTTGTTGTGCCTGATTATACCCTAATAAAAGGGGCAAGGGATTCGTCAATCCTTTGCCCCTTTTTGTTTTAGTACCAATGAATGGGCAAAAATATCTACAATTAACCCTGCATTTTCAGCGTTTGTTTCCCCAAATTTCCACGGCTTCCCCGTGGAATTGTAGTTGCAAAAGAAATAGTGATTAGCAATATAGATAGGGACATAACTAATTGGAACAAATAATTGTAGAATTCCAAAAAATGGGATTCCAAAAATCGTCAATCCATTTTCTGGCAAAAGACAGGGACTTTGATGCCTTTGTGAAGG
>NZ_JAIXST010000225.1 GCF_027484545.1 Runella sp.
GTCGGAGGCCAGCCAAACGGCCACTTTAGCTACATCTTCGGGTTGGCCAATGCGGCGATAGGGAATTAGGTTCATCAACTCTTTCATGTTCTGCTCCGACGACCAAACACTTTTATTAATAGGCGTTTGAATCGCGCCCGGGCTGATGGCGTTGACCCGAATTTTGAGCGGGCCCAATTCCTGCGCAATGGATTTCATAAACATCAAAACGCCTCCTTTGGAAGCCGCGTAGTTGATATGGCCCGCCCACGGAATCATGTCGTGTACCGAACTCATGCAAATAATTTTGCCAATGGCACGATCAACCGTCTCTCCTTCGGCTTGTGCTACAAAATGTTTGGCAGCCTCTCGGGCACTCAAAAACTGTCCCGTCAGATTGATATTGATGACATTTTCCCATTGTTCCAGGGTCATTTTCAGGAAAGAAGAATCATTTTGAACACCGCTGTTAGCCACCAAAATATCCACCCGTCCAAAAGTAGCCACGGTTTTTTCAAACATTTGAATGACATCGGCTTCCTTTCCGACGTGTGCTTTGACCGCAATGGCTTTTCCGCCAACGGCTTTGATTTGTTTGACTACTTCCAGCGCTTTTTCCCGACTGCTATTATAATTGACGACTACATTGGCTCCTTCCTGCCCGAACGCCACAGCGATGGCACGCCCAATGCCCGAACTGGAACCCGTCACAATGGCGGTTTGATTGATTAGTTTCATGCGAATAATTGTGTAGAAATTGAGTTGTTTATCAATTTTAAGCAATTTTGGGAAAAAGTCATACTGCCAACCCAACTGAATGAAAAGAATCTATATTTATTACGGCATAGGATTAGGAATACTGTTGGTCGTACTTCGACTTATTGAATATCAATTCTTGGTTCGTGCCTACGTGTTTGAAATTTATGGAGGGCTTATCGCCCTAATTTTCATGGGTTTAGGCATTTGGGCGGGACTCAAACTAACAAAAAGGAAATCAGCCCCAGTCGTTATTCAAACACCCCTTCAATTTGACGAAAACAAAATCAAAGAGTGGGGCATCAGCAAACGGGAACATGAAGTACTTGAGTTGATTTCCCAAGGATTAAGCAATCAGGAAATTGCAGATAAATTGTTCGTTTCTCTGAACACGGTCAAAACTCATTCTGCGCGTTTGTTTGAGAAATTGGAAGTCAACAGCCGCACCAAAGCCGTCCACAAGGCTAAGGAATTGGGACTGATACGGGTAAACTAAAGAATGATTTAGGCCTCAAAATTGAAAATCACCCGAAAGTATGACAGAGGTAGCCGTGCCTGTGTCCTACTTTTGTGAACGTCGACGAGGTTTGAACGGGGGCACGGTACCGCAGCGGCGGGCCGTGCCGTTGCGGCCCAGCCCTCGCCGACGTTTTTGATCAAATTTTTCGATTGTTCACTAAAAATAAATTTTAAAAATGAGACAGACAATTATCCGCTACGGGCTTATTTCGGGAGTTATTTCTTCTATCTTAATGCTGATTGTTTCCTCGATTATGAAAGTAATCGGCTTCCAAAAATTTGCTGAATACGGCGTTTGGGTTGGATTTACCTGCATTATTCTTTCGCTCGTACTGGTCTTTTTCGGAATTAAAACGTACCGCGATGAGCAGGGCGGCGGTCAAATCACGTTCGGGAGAGCGTTTCAAATCGGCATTTTAGTCACTGTCATTTCCTGCATTTGTTATTCGCTTACGTGGGTCGTTTGTTACTTCAACTTTTTCCCAAATTTTATGGACGATTTTGGAGCCTATCAACTCCAAAAACTAAAAGAAAGCGGTGAAAGTGCCGCCGAAATAGCGAAGCAAACCGCCGAAATGAATCGTACCAAAGAACTTTATCAAAACCCTTTCTACAATTTTGCCGTGACGTTCATGGAGCCTTTTCCCGTCGGCTTATTGATGACCACAGTATCGGCGTTGGTTTTAAAGAAGAGATGAGTTAGGATTCTTAATACTCTATCCGTGTTCCGTTACTACATTTTCCGTTCATCCGACCACTAAACTTTCAACACATTTTCTGTTCCGATTTCCTTAATAGAGCGACAGCCGGCAAGTGCCATGGTCAGGTCAAAATCAGCCAAATAATTGGCTAAAACCTGTTGAACACCTTCGCTTCCGCCCAAAGCAAGGCCATAGACGTAAGGACGCCCCAAACAGACTGCCGTAGCGCCCAAGGCCAGTGCTTTAAAAATATCGGCACCACCGCGTACCCCACTATCCAACAGCAATGGAATACGCCCCTGAATTGCATTCGCGATCAGGGGCAACATATCCATCGTTCCCACGGCCCCATCGACCTGACGTCCACCATGATTGGAAATCACCAAACCGTTGATGCCATGGTCCAATGCTTTAAGTGCATCGTCGGGGTGCAGTATTCCTTTTAACAAAATCGGAAGTTTGGTAATTTGTCGCAGATACGCCAAATTTTCCCACGTCAAAGAAGGTCGTGTATAAATATCAATGAATTTTTTGACGGCTTTACGAGGATACCCTGACTTGGCATTTTCCCAAAAACTGCCCGGATAACGGCTGATTCCTTTCAATAACGTACGAATTGCATCATACGTGACTTTCGGTTTGGGAGCAGGGGTTTCATCGGGTTCATCCAATAAACGCCTGAAAACAGGATCTGAAGTATATTGAGCAATGCCCATACCGCGCAAAAACGGCAAATAGGCCAACTCTAAATCTTTGGTGCGCCACCCCAAAAGCGTCGTATCCAACGTAACCACAATGGCCTGACAACCAGATTTTTCGGCCCGCTGTACAAAACTGGCCACTAATTCGTCCGACTTGCTCCAATACAATTGAAGCCAATGCGGCTGATTGCCCATGGCTTCGGCACACACTTCCATCGGAACAGAAGCCTGATTTGAAAAAATATAGGGAATTCCCATCGCTGAAGCGGCTTTCGCTACCGCCAAATCTGCTTCCGGATGCACCATTTCCAACACACCAATGGGCGCTAACAACAGCGGATAAGGGAGTTTTTGACCAAACAATTCAATGCTTGTATCTCGAACGGAAACATCACGTAACATGCGCGGTAAAATCCGCCAACGCTCAAATGCCCTTCTGTTTTGAGCCATCGTATCACCGTGACCTGCCCCACCGATAATGTAAGCGGCTGCTTCGGGCGATGTCGCTTTCATTGCCTTTGCTTCCAATAAATGATAATCAACCGGAATGGGTGAAACGATTCCTGAAGCTCCTTCCAGGTATATTTTCTTTTGGCGTTCAAAAGCATTCATACAATCAACGAATTTCAGTTTAGGATGGAATATAATAAAAAAGGTAACCGATATGGACCGGTTACCTCACAACAGCAAACTTATTTTTAATACGGAATCCCTATTTTTTTATAAATAAAGTGCATTAGCCAGGCAGGCCCAATCATCAGAAATTGTAAATCTTTAAAAAACGACGGTTTTTTGCCTTCCACTTTGTGTCCCCAAAATTGTCCTATCCAAGCAACCACAAAAATACCCACCGAAACCTGCCATAAGGTTAGCCCTTGGTTTTCAATTTGTTGGGCCAAATAGAGACATAAGCCCGCAAAAAACAAAAGCCCAACGGCCAAGGTAACCGACAATCGAATGTAATAAAGTGAAACCAGTGCCAATATCACCATCGCCAGATTCAGTTGGAGATTTTCGGCAATAAAAACGGGAAATTTTACACTGTACAATAATCCCACTACACTAAAAAAAATGGAAGGGACACAAATCCAGTGTACCAGTTTGTTGGTGGGATTTTGATGGCTTTCGCCATATTCGTTTAGCCAGGCATCTATTGCTCTCATAATTTTAAAAGGGTTGGTTTAGTTACCCAAAATTATAAATAATTCCTGATAAAATTAGACGATAATCATTCAATAAATCAACTGCAATCTATCGGCCAGTCTAAGGCCGTTATTTGTGTCCTCACAAACAATCCTAAGCCCTGCTCTATCGGGCAGTCCAACCGCCGTCTACCGTAAGTATGGAACCAACCATGTACGTAGCGGCATCGCTTGCCAGAAAAATGGCGGCTCCCTGAATTTCCCGCAACTGTCCCCAACGACCTACGGCCGTAGCACCCACAACAAATTTTATAGCCTCTTCGGTATGGGCAATGGGGATGTTCATTTCGGTCAGGAATGGTCCTGGACAAATGGCATTGACATTGATATTGAAGGGAGCCATTTCCAACGCAAGCGCTCGGGTCATCTGAACCACTGCGCCTTTACTCGCCGTATAAGGCGTGCGATTGGCCAAACCGACTAAACCGAGCGTACTCGCCATGTTGATAATGCTGCCTCGGTTATTTTGTTTCATGTAGGGAATGACTGCCCGAGAACAAAGCCAAGTGCCGTTCACATTCACATCCATTACTTTTTTGAAATCGTCGGGCGTAAGTTCATCAATCGCCCCTCGGATGTTGATACCAGCGCTGTTGATAAGAATATCTATTCGGCCAAAAACGCTCATGGCTTCTTTGGCCATGGCTTCGGTTTGGGCCAAATCCGTAATATCAGCACTGAAAGAAATGATTTTGGTGCCATATTCTTCACTCAATTCCCGGGCGGCACTTGCTCCTTCTTCGGCATTTCTATTCACCAACATGACATTGGCTCCCGCCGACGCCAGCCCGGCTGCCATGGCCAGTCCTAATCCTTTGGAGCCTCCTGTAATGATGGCGGCTTTTCCGCTTAAATCAAATTGTTTGATGCCAGGAAGTGTTTCTTTGCTCATATTTTAACTAATTGTGAATTGTGATTTAGTGAATGGTGAATAATGTGGCCAAGGCACCACTGCGACGCCTGTGCGGTGATTATTTTCTTGCCTTTGTTTATGAGGACACAAATATCACTAATGCTGTTTCCAGTAATCAAACGATTGAACGATGTTATCCTCCTCTGCCGCCAACTTTTCATCCAGACTTAACTGTGCGACTCTCGGCAGGGCTGATTTGGGTTTATTTTTTCTAACCATTTGTAACATACGGGCCAATTCACTTCCTGAAACTCCGCTGAACGTAGCCCAATAATCGTTATTCAAGCAGGGGATTTCCAAAGGGTCGCGGGTAATCATTTCCAGATTGAATGTGACGTTAGGATTGTGCTGTTTACAAATTGAAATCAGTTTGGGCAAATCCAAAATTCCCTTTCCCATCGGCACTTCCGACAATAGAAAACCCGACGCATATTCTTCGACGGCCATGTCTTTGATGTGCGTACTCATCAAATAGGGAGCCAAGGTTTGCGCTGTAGTTATCGGGTCTTCCAACAAGGCAATGTTATTACCAAAATCTAACGTGGCTCCTACCCACTCGCTGCTGAGTTGCTTTAAAGTAGCGGCCAACTCACTCGCCAGCCAATCTTTGTGATTTTCTATTCCTAATTTGACTTGGTATTTACGAACGATAGGCTCGGCCAATTGAATGGCCAACGTCGCATTTTTCTTAAATTCCTGAAAAGCTTCGGGACTATGCAATGTTTCGTAGCGGCGTCCGCCCAAGCTCACGGTTCTTAAAATATGAGCCCCAGCTTCTTTGGCGTTTTTTACTTCTGTTTCGAAGGTTGCCACGTCGGCGGCTGTTTTGGGCAAACCGATAGATCCTTCGAGATACATTCCCAGTTTTTCTCTTCGTTCACGCACTTTTTTAGCAAAATCGCTCGACCAGTCTTTTACCACCACTTGAATTCCTCCGGCTCCGATTTGATGACAATGTTCCATCAAGTCAATGGCGTTTTGAAATCCCGGGTATTTTTTACTTTCCACTTTCGGATTCCCACGAAAGGCATAGGAATGTACCACCACGCCCATGCGGGTTTCCGCTAAAAATGGCGGGAATTTGGGCAGAGAAAGTGCCGTAAAACCCAACGTAGCGTTTTGTAAAAATTTGCGTCTTTTCATTTTCCGGTACTTGGTTTAGTATCAATCAGGTACTGATTCAATTCTTTGGCCGTCCAGGGCACTACTCGTCCCTGCGAAGTATGCCTCGTTTTACTCACAATTCCTTTGCTTACCGGCCCGGCATTATTGCCCCATTCGTTACGGATATAGGTCAAAACCGCCATAATAGCCCCATCATCCATGACAGAGTGTGACGGCATCGCGGGCAGTATGTCGGGGACGTCATAGAGTTTTCCGGCTACGTCCAACGGCCCTTCCATTCCGTGTAACACAATGAGTGACAGGCGTTTTTCATCTCCCAACACCCAAGCCGACTCAATCAAGGGCGGCCCAAAGCGGTTTAAACCGGCTCCGTCGCTGCCGTGGCAACCAGCACAGGTAGTAAGATAATGCTGCCTGCCCAACGTAAACAGTTGTTGCTGCTCCTCGTTCAAAGGATTTTTTTGTGAAACATTCGCCTGTGCGATATGTCCGGGCCACTCAAACAAGGATTCGAGGGTTTGAAGACGATTTTTTTGAGCGGGTTCAAAATCAGCACGAGCAAAAAGTACCGGCGCGGTAGCCAGCTGAATCGGTTTCAATTTTCGATTTTTGCCCTGAATCGACATGGCCGTCAACATGGTTTTTGGTTGCCACCCAAACGAAGCTTTATCCACGTCTAATTTCTCCAAAAGTGCCAACATCTCTTTCGCTTCTCTTTTACGAACAATGGAGGTCGTAAGCATTTCCAGAAAAATCTCTCTTTCGGGCTGAGCAGTTTGCCAATGGGGAGATTTTAATAAACGTTCTAAAAAGGCAAATTCCTGATTAGGAAGGCTGCTCATGACCGCATCCCGCATCAAAGGATAGGTACCATATCGTTCAATAATACCCATCAATAACGGCTGAGCCATCTGCGGTTCAAGTACTCGTGCCGAAAGTGCAATTTGAAGGGTTTGTTCAATGGGTGTTTGTTCCCATCCTTTTAGTAAAACATCTCCCAATTTCTCACGAATCGTTTTCTCCTTTTGGGCAATCGGCTCCAACAATCGCAACGCCGTACTGCCCACGAGTGCATTTCTATCAAACAGAAGTTTAAAAAGAAGGTCGGCATTTGTCCATTTCAAGCCCTGCAGCGTCCACAAAGCATGAAGTCTTCCTAAATTATTTTGACCGTTCAGGGCTACTTCTTCCAAAGAAGCAATCGCCTTTTTGTCATTTCGCTCCACCAACAGCCGTTGCGCCATATCACGTTGCCAACCGTCGGAATGCGACAAATTGACTACCAATTCTTCCGAAGTAGCCTTCGAAAGTTTTTTCGGTTTTGAAGGTTTCCAATCGATCGGAACCACTCGCCAAATACGACCTCGGTGAATGGGCTGAGTGAGTTTACGACTGATGGTTTGTTCTCTCAGATAGGGTGTTACGTATGCCCCGTGCTGAATCAGCCCACGGTACATATCGGCTATGTACAGCCCCCCATCAGGTCCGGCTGTTAAATGTACCGGCCGAAAACGCTCATCTGTGGAAGCCAAAAACTCTTTACCGGGATGCGGGTCGTAAGCAGAGACCAGAAAACCTTTTTTCTCCACCACATTGCGCTTGACGAGATTTCCGGAAGGCTCACACACAAAGACATTTCCCTGATACGCTTTCGAAAAAACCGTTCCCCTATACACCAGCGGTGAGCAGGCGGCAGTAAATTCCAACAAACGCCCTGTCGAGTCCAATGTACCGGGAATATAGCCTCGATTAACTGCCGGATTGGGGCGAATCGGGTACACTCGGCGGTCAATCGTGAGCCCGTGGTCGATACCGGAAGTGGGCGTATGATTTTTATTTTTAGAAAGATAATTAGGCGGAATCAAATCGGCGTGCAATTGTGACCAGTTATAATTGTAATGCAGGCGGCCTTCATCATCGTGGCTCATGCCCCATTGCCCGCGAAATTCGGTACTGTCGCGCAGCCATTTTCCCTCTTCCAACCGATACCGCAAACGGGATTTAGCATTGTAATACCAATTGTCCATGCCGCGCCAAAGGCCATTGTCCGTATGTTCAGGAAGCCCATTCCGAGAATAAGTAGAGTCAATCAGAATTTTAGAATCGGCTTTCAGATTACCATCCGCATCTTTTGCAAACCAAAGGGCCCCATTTTCCGCAATCAAAACTCCCCCGGGAACCAATGCCATGGCACGGGGCATGACCAATTTATCCAGAAAAACGGTGCTGATGTCCATTTTTCCGTCCCCGTTTTTGTCTTCCAACACCGATAACCGCCCTACCCGTTCGGTTTCGCCATCGCCATCAATGGTGGGCATAAATCCACGCATTTCCACGACCCAAAGGCGGCCATCTTCGTCAAAATTAATAATAACGGGGTCCTGAACCATCGGTTCCGAGGCAACCAATTGAACTTTCATCCCTGGCTCCACCTGAAAAGTAGCCAATTCCTGAGCAGGGGTACGGGCAGGCGAAGGGCCATCGTTTGGCTTTGCTCCCGAAAGAATCATGAAACCTAACAGGCTTACGAAACCTGCACCTACTAACCAATTGGAATAGACTTTGCATGTCTCATTTAATTGAATTTTTCGATAAGAATGAGCCATTGAAATGAAGTAGTTTGGACAGCTTGCACACCATTTCCTGTACAAGGATGAGTTGGTTTATTTTTACTTAATTCCAACCGCAATATCAAACAAAAAGAGCCGACTCTTTCGAATCGGCTCTTTTAAAGGTCCTAAAAAGCTATGATTACCAGCGCTTTTTGTAATCGTTGTCACGGCCACCGCCGCCACCGCCACCGTAACCGCCACGGCTTCCGCCGCCGCCGCCACCGCCACGGTTTCCGTCACGGCCGCCGCCTCCACCACCACCAAAACCGCCGCCACCACCGGTGCGTGGACGATCTTCGCGAGGACGAGCTTCGTTTACTACGAGCACTTTACCCATGAAATCAAAATCATTCAATTGTGAAATAGCCTGTTTGGCTTCGTCGTCATTAGGCATTTCGACAAACGCGAAACCCCGGCTCTTACCCGTAAACTTGTCCATGATGATGCGGGCAGAAGCTACCTCGCCAAATTCCTCGAATAACTCGCGTAATTCGTCGTCGTTCGCCTTGAACGGGACGTTTGCTACATAAATGTTCATTGTGCTTTGATCAGTAAAACGTTTGGTGTGCTACAGACGGCCTTCGATCTAAACTCCGTCCGACAGATGACAAATACGCAGCAATGCGGTCGAGAGAAACAGAGAAACTACCAATAGCGTGGCAAATATAAAAACTAATTTTCTGATTGTTAACAAACTATTCAAGGATTTTTTACAGAAATTTAAGCTATTCGCGCAACCCTAAGCCGTTTTTTTGCGTACATAGGTTACAGGATTAGAGGGAAGTTAATTCTCTCAAAATCTTTTAAGGCATAACCTGCCTTACTATTTGAGGAACGCACACGCGGAAGTCGAGGATGGCAATTGCTGTCCCCGACTTTTTTTATTGATTTACTACTTTTATTCCCGCTTTTTTGTACCTATTTATAACTTCTTCCGCCTGTTCATTTGTTATCAATATATCAATGATAGTGAGAGGAGCAAAAGCCAGGTATTTGTCTGTTCCCAACTTAGTAGAATCACATAAAAGGTACGTTTTTTCAGCATTTCCAGACATTGCTTTTGTCATTTCCGCTTCTCTTTCACTCACGGCACTTAGTCCATTTTCGGGTGAAATCCCGCCTACTCCTACAAATGCCTTATCGACTCGATACCGCTGAATGTGTTCAATCGCCATCGTTCCGTGTACAGCCTGCCGTTCGTTGTCTACTTCTCCACCCACCAAATTAATGGATACTTCCGTATTCATCAATTCATAAACAACGGGTAAAGAATTGGTGATTACTTTAATTCTTTTGTTTTTGATCAATGGACACAGTCGAAAAACCGTACTGCCGCAGTCCATAAAAATTACGTCGCCCTCCCGAATTTCGGCCGCAGCCAAACGACAGATATAGTCTTTTTTATCCGCATTTACCCCCGATTTTTGTGCAAAACTGACGGGTTGATTGGCCAAACTCAATTTCATTGCACCACCGTGCGTCCGATAAATCAATCCATCCGAGGCCATTAAGGTCAAGTCCCGTCTGACAGTAATCTCCGATGTATCAAGCAATTGCGCTAATTCCTTGACATCAACCTCTTCTTTTTCCTCAACTATTTTTAAAATGATTTGCTTTCTGCTTTGATAACCCATCTCAATTTGTTTATTTTGCTCAAAAATAAACAAATTCAATCAAAAACAATCATTTAAGAGCTATGAATAATCCGAATGTTAAAATCATTGAAGAAAAATTGCTTTCTGATAATTGGTACACACTCAAAAAAATCACCTTCGACTACCGAAATCCTTCTGGGAATTGGGCACAACAATCGCGTGAATCGTACGACCGAGGCAACGGAGCCACTATTCTACTTTACAACCGAGAAAACCAAACGGTAGTTTTAACCCAACAATTCAGAATGCCGACGTATGTCAACGGCAACAGCACGGGTATGTTGATTGAAACCTGCGCGGGCTTACTCGATAAAGATAACGCCGAAGATTGCATTCGAAGAGAAACCGAAGAAGAAACAGGTTACCGAATTACTGATGTCAAAAAAGTTTTTGAATCCTACATGTCGCCCGGTTCCGTGACTGAAATTCTGTATTTTTTCGTTGCCGAATATCATAAAGACATGAAAGTCAACGACGGAGGGGGTGCCGAACACGAGCAGGAAAACATTGAAGTGCTGGAAATGTCTTTTGAGGAAGCCCTGAAAATGATAGGAACGGGTGAAATCAAAGACGGAAAAACGATTATGCTGCTGCAATACGCTCAATTGAAAAACCTACTTACAAAGGCTTCAATTGTCTGAAAAAACGCGAATTCCAAACATAGGAACCCTCTCTTTCATCAAACCAGTCCAGCGCCTTATTTGCGGAATGTATTCAGCAGTCTTAATTCCGTGCTCGGTTTTCGCCATTTCAATGTGCGGGCTTAAATGGTAATCAGCATCTTTCATTTTTCTGACTTTTTTAGTGGTTTTACCAAACTCTCCATCTAAAATTGGAATAAATTGGTCGTTCAAATCAATATAGCCCACGGTTTCAAAACCTATCCAAACTCCTTCTAGATCAAATGGGATTGCATATTGACTCACATCATGTTCGAGAAATTCTTGCTTTGGCTTTACGTCCACTGTCACATTTTGTCGAAGCAAGTCTTGATATGGAAATTTTCGGCCATTAGGCGCAGGTGACATGATTCTTATACGAAGTCGAAAACTTTTGGCAATACCCGAATTCCATTTTGTAAATCGAAATTGAAGTTGCTGGATAACAGTCAATCGGTGTAGCTCGTTAGCAATAAAAGCCATCACACAAAAATTGGAATTAGGCACATAAGAATAAAAACCTAAACGAAATTTCTTATTAAACCATCCCAATGAGATCACTTCATTGATCGAAGGCTTTATCGTCACCACCGGTAACGCAAATGGCTCGTTCACAAGTAAAATTTCATTGTTTTGTTCAAGTTCCAGATGGCTTAAAAGTAATTTTTTATACCCTAATGCAGAGACCCAAATACTGTCTCCGAGAGATTGATCCGGATAGCAAAATCTTCCTTTATCGTTCGCAAAACCGCTCACTCCCTTTTTGATGGACTGCACAGCAGTATAGGCAACGGGTTGACGAGTATCTTTATCTAAAAAAAGAACACATTTCTCTTGGCCTAAAGCAGTTAACCGAATAGTAAACAATAACCCAAAAGAAAAATAAAATTGAAAAAGACGCATAGATTTACTGTCTGTGATACAATGACAATCCCGCAATGGGAGTTTCCATAATATACCCTACAACAATGCCTTTTTCGGCAGCGGCACGGCGCAAAATATCGCTGTAATAAAAAGCTACGGAACCGACAAAATGCGTTTTATATTTTTGATAATCAGGAAGTTTACAAACGTATTTAGCTAAAAAATCACCAAAGGCATCGTAGACCAATGTGTAAGCAAAAGGATGGCTGCGATTGTCGAACAGAAACTTAGAAAAGCCGGCAAAATAGCGATTGGGAAACGGTTGTTTATAGGCATTTTCCAATACGATGTCGCGATTCAGGCCGTAGCGTTTGGCGAATTTTACCGCTAAATCTTCGGGCATTTCTTTTTGTAAAAAGGCCACGGCAAGCGTTTTTCCCAAATAACCGCCACTTCCTTCATCACCAAGCCAAAAACCGAGTGAAGGGATTTTATCGGCAATGTCGCGACCGTCATAGAGGCAATTGTTGGAACCCGTTCCCAAAATACAGGCAATGCCTGCTTCGTGTCCGCACAAGCCCCGCGCAGCTCCTAACATATCGCTGTCCACTTCGATGGTTTGGGCAGAAGGAAAAACCGCCTGCAATCCCCGCCGCACAATCGCACAGGGTTCTTCTCCGGCGCAGCCTGTTCCATAAAAATGAATTTCAGACACTTCTTCTTTGACAAAAGGAAGCAAATTTTGGGTTAATTCGGCGGCAATGGAATCGGAAGTTTGGTAATAGGGACTCAATCCAATGGTTTTCGCCTGTTGAATTCCCCCCTGAGAATCTATAATACGCCAATCGGTTTTGGTAGCGCCGCTATCTGCTATTAGAATCATATTTTTTTGTCATTCAGAAGGAATCTATTTCAATTCCATTCGACCCGGTTAAATTAAAAAAAGAAAAAAGAAGTAATATTCTTGAAGTGATAAAACTGCAACAATACACTGCTTCCCATGAACTAATGACTCATTGACGAAATCACGAGTGTTCTCTCTAGGGCGCAAATTGTTAAGAATATAGCGAGAAAAAAATTTTTAGAACCATTTAAAGTAGATGTAAAGACAATTCTTATCAATCTCATATTTATTGAATTCTTGCGTCATATAGTCACAAGGTTACTGTAAAAGCCCTCTCAGGTAGGTAATTTGGTTAGTATACGATAATACATTTTCACAAAATTTTCTTTAGTTTTTGTAGTTTTGTCAAATCACCCGCAAAAAGACCAAACCATGAGAAAATTTAAGTCCTGCTTACTTTTTACCCTTACACTTTTTACCCTTTTTACCCACGCACAAGTCAAACCTCTCAGTTCCAGCGAAATTCTTCTTAACCTAAAAAAGTTGAATGTAGTAGGCAGTGCCATGCATATTGCAGCTCACCCCGACGATGAAAATACCCTGATGCTGACGTATTTATCGAAAGAAAGGCTCGTCAAAACCCAGTACCTTGCTCTTACCCGCGGCGATGGAGGGCAAAACCTCATCGGTCCGGAACAGGGTGAATACATCGGGGTTATCAGAACTCAGGAGCTTTTGGCCGCTCGTCGTATTGACGGTGCCGAACAACTTTTTTCGAGAGCCTACGATTTTGGTTTTTCTAAAACCCGCGAAGAAACGCTCAAATTTTGGGGCGAAAACAATATTCTATCCGATGTAGTATATCATATTCGTAAAAACCGACCTGATGTGCTCATTACGCGCTTTCCACCTGATGCGCGTGCGGGCCACGGCCACCATAATTCGTCAGCATTTTTGGCGGAATTAGCTTTTAAAATGGCGGGAGATGCTACTAAATTTCCCGAACAACTCAAAGAAGTACAGATTTGGCAACCAAAACGCATTGTTTGGAACTCTTTTTCGCCCGGATTTACCAATCAAAAACCAACCGACAAAGGAAGTTTTATCACTGTCGATATAGGCGGTTATAATTCTTACATTGGAAAATCGTACGCTGAAATCGCCGCTGAAAGCCGCAGTTCGCACAAAAGCCAGGGATTTGGTTCGGGTGCTAACCGCAATGCGCGCATTGATTTTATGATGCACAAAGACGGTGACCCTGCCGAAAAAGACCTGTTTGACGGCATTGATATGACGTGGAGCCGCGTTAAAGGCAGCGAACAGGTAGCTCAATTAGTTGACCAAGCGATTCGCAACTACAACGTTAATTATCCTGCCTCGTCGGTGCCTGTGTTGGTAAAAATTTATCAGGAACTCGGAAAACTGGATGCCCAAAATAAGTACGTCCAACAAAAGAAAGCCGAAGTAGAGGTATTGCTGCAAAACTGTTTGGGACTATGGTTTGAAACCAATCCCGTTGATTATGCTGTGGCACAGGGCGACCGCGCTACGGTACGCGTCAACTTGGTTAAACGCGCCAATTACCCCATGAAACTTACCCGTATGCAATTTTGGGGCGCTGAAAAAGACACGACGTTAACACTTGACCTCAAGAACAACGAACTTTCCAATTTTACATTCAGTACCGTTGTTCCTAAAACAACTAAGATAAGTCAGCCGTATTGGTTGGAAAAACCCATTAAAAACGGGGCCTTCCAAATTGATGACCAATCCAAACTCAGTACTCCCGAAAACATTCCCTCGCTTCAAACGTCATTTACGTTTTTAATTGATGACCAATCGTTTACGTTTACCAAACCGTGGGTATACAAATCGACCGACCCTGTGGATGGCGAAGTATATCGTCCTTACGAAGTGCGCCCGGAAGTAACTGCGAATGTGAACGAAAAAGTGTACGTTTTTGCCGACAATCAACCCAAAATGGTGGATATTTTAGTAAAAGCCCATCGGGCAAACGTGAAAGGAACCGTGGCATTTGAAGTTCCCGCAGGATGGCGGGTAGAACCGGCCGAAATTCCGTTTGAATTGCTCGAAAAATACCAGGAAACAACCGTGAGTGTGAAGGTGTTTCCATCGGCTCAACAAAGCGAAGCGAAGCTAAAAGTGATTACCAAAACCGAAAACGGTGAAAATTCCTACAGCATTCGTTCGGTTGAATACAAGCACATTCCAACGCAGACCATTTTCCCGACAGCTACCACGGCTTTGGTGAAACTGGACATCAAAAACAAAGCAAAAACCATTGGATACATTGCCGGTGCCGGCGATGAAGTTCCCGCAGCATTGCAGCAAATGGGATGCAACGTAACCCTACTCGACGAAGGAGCGCTGAGCAAAAATCTTTCTGTGTATGATGCGATTGTGGTGGGAGTTCGGGCGTATAATACCGAAGACCGCATCAAATATTTTCAGGATAAACTGATGGAGTACGTCAAAAACGGCGGAACAATGGTGGTGCAGTACGTGACTGCCGGAGGTTTTGGAAGCACGCTCAAAGTAAAAGAAATGGGCCCGTACCCCTTTAAAGTAGGCCGAGACCGTGTAACGGAAGAGGACGCCGAAATGCGAATTTTACAACCCAATCATCCTATTTTGAACACTCCTAATAAAATCACTTCGGACGATTTCAAGGGTTGGATTCAAGAAAGAGGTATTTATTTTGCCGTGGAATGGGATAAAAATTATACGGCTATTTTCTCAGCCAACGACGTCGACGAAGCCGCTAAAGAGGGAAGCCTTATTTATGCTCCCTACGGCAAAGGACATTTTGTATATACAGGCTTAGTATTTTTCCGTGAACTTCCAGGAGGGGTTCCGGGAGCGTACCGTTTGTTTGCGAACTTGATTTCGTTAGGCAAGAAATAATAAATCAGGAGCGGCCCACCGCTGTGATCAGGAGACAGAAGTGAGGAGTCAGAAAATGATTTCTGAGCTAAAAAAAATGGGCCGATCAATGTCGACCCATTTTTTTTAGCTTTTTGAGTCCTTTTCGTTTCAAAACGCACCCTGCTATGGCCTGTCGAAGGCTACGCCAAAGGGTGGCAAAATACGATTTTTTAGGGTCACGAGTGTACTTAATTTCACCCGTTCTTATAGGTTCATCCGGAGAGGGATTATTGTCCTGAATAAAAATCTTGTCTGCCAAACCCGTTACCAATTTTCGTTTTTTGGTATTTCCATCATCGTCTTGCTTTTCAAAAATGATTTTCAGGTCGTGGTAAATCAAAGTGCCTTTCCCGCCAACCCCGTATTCATCCCCTTTCATTAAAAACTTAAAACTCCTGACTTTACCCGATTCGATTTTGATGAGTGCTAATGACGTCAAAACAGGATTAATTACTTTTAAATCAATCCCCCCCAAAACTCCTTCACAGGTAAAATCTCCTCTTTTAGAAGCAATGTTGAACCTAAAATGCGTACTCAGCGGAGCCACTCCCATAAAAAGGCTCTCAATCCGCGCCTCGCAGATGGGATTTTTAGCCAGCGGCAACGTATCATTGGTCACGTTGACTAAATCACCTCTGACCAACTTAAAATTAACTCCCCCGCTTCCTTCCGTACTTGGGTTGTATTCTGAATAAGAAATCAGGAAATTTTCGACTCGAACGGTGTCCAATTTCATCTTGAAATTCAATTTTCTGAACAACTGCTGAGGATATTTTCCCATTTTGGAATGAGCGGCCCGATAAGTGCCATCCCCAAAAATATCAATGTTGCCGCGTTGAATATGAGCCTGGTGTGCCACTAACTTTTTGTCAAAAATCAAAGCGTTCAAATCCACCTCTTTCACCAAAATATCTTCAAATACAAACGATATCCGGTCATCGCCGTCGGCTCGGGTAGTGTATTGACGTCCTTTGAATTTGGGCGTATAATGAATTCCCTTGACCTGAATTTGTCGCTGTTCGGATGAAAAAGAGATGGTATCCAAACGAAAATCGTGCAACGGACTGACCGAAGGAAAGTTTAGATTGGACAGTTGGAAGGCGGTATTTTTAGAATAATAAAACCGGGTAGTGTCTAAAACCGAAAGCGAATCAATCAAAAAATCGGCAATGTCTATATTTAGTTTATCCAAGACAATCTTCTCTGTAGCAGGCTTGGTTTTGTCAAAAAACACAAATTTCATTTGGTCAAACTCTACCTTTCTGACTCGAAACGATTTTACAAATTTTGATATCACTTTGTAAGGCGATGCAGGAGATTTTTTAGGCTTTTCATCTTGTTTACGCTGCGTAATTTCGACCGTAGGCTTATTGATTCTGACAAGGTCAATGTCCAGTTTTCGTTCTGCCACGAGCTTAAACAACCGAATATTGCTGAATCGAATTTCGTCAATATAAGTAGCATAAATAAAATTGGACGTCTTGCTGTTATCTATCCGTTTTTGGTACAAAAGGGTATCGGGAATTAACTTGATATGGGTAAGTTGCGCATCGCCTGAAAACGGCTCATACCGCAGCTTCTCAAACTCAATTTGGTACATACCATCCGATGTTTCCGAAACCGATTTTTTGAGCGTTTTGGCAAGCAGGGGCTGTAAATAATAGCGTTCCGCCACTATTACTACTGCTACAAGAAATAGAACAATCCCTCCGGCGATTAATCCCCATTTAATCCATTTGTTCCTCATGTTTAGATTGAAGTTATTACTGATGTGGTTTTAGTAAAGACTAAAAAACCATGCCGGCGTTTGCTTCAACCCCACAAAAAACAAGCGCTCACCGAAAGGCAAGCGCTCTGAATGAATTAATCAAAATAAAGGATTGAATTCCTGAACTAACTAAGCATGTACGAACTCCTCTGTCCACTCAAAACGGGGCAATTGAATCGGTGCAAGCAATTGCTCTTCGAGAAGGTTAGCCCATTCATTGATATAAAGTACCACATCATCTCGGAAATTATGCCGCAGATAACGTTTGTTTTCGGGTAAGCGATACAAAATCCGTACATCCGATAGGCGCTCCAAATGCTTTAAATCGTCGGAATCCAAGCCCGCGTCCATCATCTCATTAATGAGCACATCCATCGGCAAACCGCTGGTAGGACAATAATCATTGAGTTGCTCATTCCAGTCGCCGCGACCATTGGCAAGGGCGTGTGCATGGATTTCGGCTTTGGTCCATTTTGTAATTTCCTGCGCCAAATTCCCGCAATTGCAACTTCCCATGTGTCCCCACTGATACGGAGAACCTTGTTCAATTTTACGAGCAGTGCGCCGAAGCGCTGAAATAAGATCAAGATTCGGGCGTGCCATAACCTGTATTTGTTTTAATTGTTTGACTGTAGAACAGAGAATGAATCGTTTTTGTTTTCAGGAAATTTATGTATTTTTTTGTAGATATTTACCGTTATTGTAAAAAAACTGCCACTTGTGAATCGCCTACTGTCCACTGCTTACCGTACGACGGGCCGCTGCCTACTGTTTACTGCCTATTGTCTGCTTTTCACTGCGTGCAGTAGTCAATTTGACCCCAAAAAGCTTTACTCTGTCGAACAAATCCGCCAAGACTATGGTCTCATGCGACACTCGTTGGAAGAAGCTCACCCCGGTATTTATCGCTATACTTCCCCGGACAGTATCAAATGGATTTTTGACAAAACCGAACAAAAATTAGACCATTCCATGACCGAACGGGAGTTTCGTCGTACGGTCAATCCCGTTTTCTCCTATATCCGTTGCGGGCATACCGACATTTACCCTTCCCAACAATACACCAAATACGTAAAGAAAAACAAACCCAAAGAATTTCCACTGTCGGTTTTTTGGGTAAACAATCAACTGCGCGTTACCCAAAATCGTACGGATGATTCTACGCTCACTGTCGGAACCGAAATCGTCAGTTTAGACGGACGGACCATTCCTCAGGTTTTGGAAGAAATGCGTAGCTTAATTCCTTCCGACGGCTATAATCAGACATTTAAAAATACGGTCATTAACGGCAATTTTGGTTCGTTTTACCGATACCTATACGGAAACAACGATACCTTCAATGTAATCGTAAAAGATTCAACGGGCAAACAAAGAGCGCTGACAATGACGTTTAGCAAGCCTCCCAAGCCTTCCAAAAAATCCCCTCCCAAACCCGTCAGCACACCTCAGCCCAATACCGTTCCAAGTACGCCTCCCAAACCTCGCCCCAAAACGCCCAAGCCCGACAAACGTCGTAATCTAACGATTTCGGAAAAAGACAGCAGCGTGGCTATTTTAGACATCAATACCTTTCGTGACAATGGCCACACCCGCTTTTACAGAAAATCTTTCCGAAAGATCAAAGAGAAGAATATCAAGCATTTAGTAATAGACTTACGCGCTAACGGAGGAGGCCGATCCGATGCAAGCGTCAATCTGATGTCCTACCTATTGGATTCTCCTTATGTAGTTTATGATAGCGTAGAGGCCATTGGCGGCCGACCTTCGTTTAACAAATACTATGGCTCAAAACTCATCCGTTTTGCCGCCCGAAACTTTTGGTCAAAAAAACTCCCTTCGGGAAAAATAAGGAATAGAGCTACGGGTAAAGTTCACAAACCCAAACGCAAATACGGTTTTAAAGGCAATGTATACCTGTTGACCAACGGAGGCTCTTTCTCAGCTGCTACTATTTTCCCCTCCATGATTCAACAATACAATCCCCGTGCGGTGGTGATTGGACGCGAAACAGGCGGCGGAAAGCATGGCTGCAATGCCTTTATTTCCCCTTACCTCACACTCCCTCATACGATGGTCAAAGTACGAATTCCGATGTATAAGATTGTTTTGCGAATTCCCGGTCGCGATGAAGGGCACGGAGTAATGCCCGATTATCCCATAGAATATACTTTTGATGCTGTGCGAAAAAATCAGGATTTGGATATTCAAAAAGTCTATGAACTTGTTAAAAGCTCTTCTGGACTGACCCTAAAATAAAGTAATTTCGTTCTGATAACCCGGCGGTTATAGTCGGTCAACTATTGATTACACATGCCAAAATCTTGGAAGAGTGTCTGTTTTTTCCCCTTTACATTTATTTTACTTTCCTCACTTATCGTTTTGGGGCAGCAACCTCAATCCGGTAACCAACACGATACCTGGAAATTAGAAAAAGACAAAAACGGAATTCGCGTATATTCCCGTCACCTTGAGGACTCAAAGTTCAAAGAAGTAAAGGTAAACTGCGACCTCAACGCAACCTTATCGCAATTGGCGGCTTTTGTGTCAGACATAGACCACTACAAAGATGCGGTCTATCGGGTTGCCGATGCCTACGTTGTAAAACGAGTCAATGACCGCGAATTTTATTTCTATAACGAGACGGCTATGTCATGGCCCGTATCCAATCGTGATTTGGTCATGCACATGGTATTTCAGATGGACCACACGACCCGAACGCTTCACATTCGCGGCACTAATGTTCCGGGAATGATGCCCGAAAAAAAGGGAGTTGTCAGAATCCCTCATTGGCACTCTCTATGGACCATCCACGAAATTGCCAACAATAAACTGCGTGTTGAATATCTTTTCAGCGTTGACCCTGGCGGAGAATTACCCATTTGGCTGGTCAATACACTGATTGCTGTCGGCCCCTACCAATCTTTTTCGGGCATGGAAAAACTCCTTTCCCGTCCATATTACCAAAATCGCACATTTAGTTTTCTGCAACCGTAAATATCTTCAATAAAGTCCGCAAGTGTGTAGATAATCAATCCATTGCCGGCGATGCAGTTCGGTTAATACTTTTGGAAATTTGTGTTGGCCACCTATCTTACCCTTACTTTCCAAGTATCGGTAAAAGTATTCTTTGGGCAGCATATGGATGAGGGGCAACGACAAAATTGAGTCGTCGCGAAGTTCACGGTAGTAAATGTTAATTTGGCGTAAATATCGGTCCAAAATCTGCACGACCGGCTCAGAATCGGGGGGGGCCTGTGCTTCGACTCCAATGAACCATTCGTGAAAAAAGGTATTTCCTCTATGCTGGGGTAAAATAGTAAATTCAGGTGCTGAAAAATGCAACTGCTCCGTTACAAGCTGCATAGCTTCGAGCATATTAGCCATAATCAGATGCTCTCCGCATAAGTTAATAAAATGTTGAGTTCGACCCGTCACGCGAATTTGATTACGGACCACATCCGTAAACTGAACTGTATCGCCAAGCATATAGCGCCATGCACCCGCCGGAGTTGAAAGTAACAGCGCATAATCAATACCTTCGCTTACCTCTCCCAAACAAAAACTGTCGTATGTAGGGAGTAAATGGCCGTTTTCGTCAAAATTCGAGGCATTGAACGGTATAAATTCAAAAAATATACCGATGTCAGATTGCATTGTCAATCCCGATTGCATCGGCTCCGTTTGGCAGGCAATATAGCCTTCGGAGGCGATGTAGCTATCCAAACAAGTAATATCGCGTCCAAGGTACTGCCGAAAAAGGCTTCTGTACGGGTCAAAGGATAATCCACCGTGTGCAAAAACAGATAAATTAGGCCAAATATCATGCAAATTGTTCAACCCGTGATATCGGATAATTTGTTCAAAAAGCAGATTTGTCCAACTCGGAAGCCCTGAAAGGCAATGAATATCCCAGTCCGGGGCTTTGACAATGATCCGGTTTATACGTTCATTCCACTCGGACATTTGCCGAATAGAGGCCTCCGGTTTCATGCGCATACGAGCTAAAAAGGGCATTTGGTTGAGCATGATACTGCTCATATAACCTTCCAGGTGCGTCCCCTTATCGACGAGGGCGGTAGTTTCTCCCAACATTAACGTTTCTCCCATCAATGTACTGTAAGACAGTCCAAAGCTGGGAAAAGCCATGATTTGCCGTAATGCTCCTTTACGATTTGATTGAATAAGCTGTGAGGTCATGGGGATTTTTTTACGGTATGTCCCAGACGTTCCTGAACTAATGGCCACAAATGGGATTTGACCCGGCCAGCAAACATCACTTTCCCCTGCCAATGCTCGATTCCACCACAATTCAGTCATCTCATCATAAGTAAATATCGGCACTTTGCTTTTGTAAGCCTCAAACAATTCCTTCCCCGTAAGCTTTTGGCGAAGCAATGCATCAAACCCATGAGCCCGGCCAAAAGCTGTATGTTGGGCCTGTCGAAGCAAATTTGTCAATTGTACACATTGCACCTCTTCCACCGACTTGACACCGGAAGTACTCATAAAGAGATGTAGACCTTGCTGCACCAGCCAATCTTTCCTTGTTGTTGCCATAAAATCAGTAGGTTAGCACAATTCCTCCAATTGAAAATCCTGCGGCAGTGCCAATGAGAAGAGTCCGGTCTCCCCGTTTCAGTCTGCCTGTGTGTATGGCATCGTGCAGGGCAATGTGTATAGAAGCCGACAGGCAATTGCCTACCTGTTCCAGATTACGAACCGTTTTTGCCCCTAATTGCGAAAATGTACACTCAAAGAGGTGAAACGCCAATCGACTGGCCTGGTGAGGAATAACCACGTCAATAGCCGCCATCGGCACATCGGCTCTACAAAACAATTCTTCGCAAAACGGGGGCAAATGCAATTGCCCAAGCTTGATGAGTTTCCATCCATCCATGTGAAAACTAAATAGAGCAGGGTCAAGGTCGGGGCGGTTTGGACGGTTTAGCAGTTGGTTACCACCGCCTTGAACAAGAGTGGAATGGGCCCCTTCAGGAAAGGTTTTCATGTGAATGCCATGCACTGCCGAAGCGTCTTCTGTCGTTGCTGCGGTTAGTATAACGGCGGCAGCTCCGTCGCCCAGTAAGGTCATTGTTTCCCAGTCGGCAGGATTAAGACTGCGCGAAGCTATTTCGCTGCACACAATCGCAATTGTTTTGTGACGCCCCCCCTGAATAAAGTAACTTGCCACTTCCATCGCGGTCAGGAATCCCATGCAGGTTGAATCTACGTCGAAACTTGGAATGGTAGACGCCTTCCCCAATTCATGTTGAATGAGGCAGGAATTGTGAGGTATGGGATAATCATAGGTAGCAGACCCGCTGATGAGTAAATCAAGTTCTTCGTAGGCAGTACCGGCATTGACCAGTATCTCTTTAAGAGCACGGGCAGCCATAAATGACCCGCTTTCTAAATTATGGCCACTGTTTAGAGGGACAATAAACGCGTGTCTCTTTAAGAGCACGGGCAGCCATAAATGACCCGCTTTCCCAAACGGCATTGTGACGACTGGCAACACCTGAATTTTTCAGTGCCCATCCGGCCGGAATTTGATGTTCCCGTTCAAGGTCTTCTGATAAAACCTTCTTCTCTGGGAGATAAATACCGGTTCCTGTAATTTTAACGTTTAACATGTTATTGGAGTTGGGATAGGAATGATCTTCGGATTCGACGCAATTTTTGTCCTCGCTCATGGCCACTGCTTTTCACAATACTGATTTGAACGGGACTCAAGTCTTTCAGGGTAAAAAATGCCGACAGGGCTTCATAAATGTGATTAATCAGAGCATCAGGCAGTTCGTCGCAGGTTAAATGAACTACAACTTCAGCCCCCTCCGTTTGTTCGACCACATAGGGCGGAATATCATCACCTGCTATCAGCATGGCCCGCCGAATAAAATCGGGAAAAATGGTCAGCCAAATACCCTGTTTATTTTGCAACCGGAACGAGTCGTCACTTCGGCCTTCAATGCAACGGAGCGAAATCATCGGGGAGCCACAGAGACAGGGCAAAGACTCTTCCCACAAAATATCGTTGAACTCATAACGGATTATTGGCTGACTTTTTCGGGTAAAATCGGTAATAATGGGATGAAAGCGAACATTTTCATCGTCGATGTACCTCTTTTCAATATGGACAAAATCTTCGTTTAAGTGTAAGCGTCCCTCACGACAGCAATACCCCAAAAAGCCTTCGGTACATTGGTAAACCTGAGATATCGGTTGTTTAAAAACCTCCGTGAGATAATTCTTGTCGCTGTCCTCCAATACCTCCGCCACCGATATAACCTGACTTGGTCTAATGGCTAATTCTCCTTTCTCCTGCGCTTTGGCCAGCAACATCAGCATGGAAGGTTGTGCAATGAGAATATCCGGTTGCAGGAGATTCAGGGGTTTAATATGTTGACTCGGCTCATGAAGCAAATCAAAAAAACGAAAGCTGAGCAATTCCGAGTGAACCGAAGTATAAAGGTTACTGTTGGCCCGCAAAAAAAAGCGGCCTTTCTCTTTTTCAGGCGAGCCCCAATGACCCGATCCAGTATGGCCGCCACCCACTCTGCCCTTTCCTGCTGTGATGCCAAAAACAAGCCTCGATTCCCTGACGTCCCCGACGATAGTCCTATGGTAATTCCGTTAATTGTCGGGCTGAAATCTCGTTGTTGCTCGCTTGCCAATGCCAATTTCAGTGCTTCCTCTTTGTGAATGCCGCACGTATTGATGGTATCGAAATGCTGCATGAACGTCTGTTTATTCATGAGTGGCAATTGTGACCAATCAGTTCTGTTTTACCCAAAAGTTGCGTAATACGGAGAATGTTTTTGAAGCCATTTCCGGCGCATTCGGAGCTTTCGCTTTTGGTAATTCTCCAGCGCGGCTCGGGTTCTTAAGCGTTTGTTTCGCCATTGGATTCTGAGCCAATAAAACAGAATAAGCAATTTGAATGGCATCAATACGTATGATTATAAAAATTAGCGATTTCCTGACAATGGGTAGGCACAATGAGCGTATCGAGATGAGTCAGGTGATAGTGATGAACTTTGGTAAGACTGTTCACAAAATCGCTCCAGGAATCCATAATCAGACCCGACGTGCGGGGAGGCAGAGTCATTGACCGGAACGAAACACTATGCCAACAAACATCAGCAGCCAAAAAAATTTCGCGTTCAGCGGTTTGTACCAACACTCCCATTTGTCCGCGGGCATGGCCCGGCAACGGGACCATTCGCAGCAGGCCATCACCAAACAAATCGTATTGTTCAACCCAAAATTCATCGTACCGGTAACGGGCCGAAGCAGGCGAGAGTATTTCAGTGCGGTCAAAAAAATCGTCGGGCAACAGCTCAGGAATATAAGCCGCACTCAGAGCCCGTAACCCTCGTGTGTTACGAGCAAAAATACAGGCGGTCTCGGAGCAGATAAAACGAGCGTTGGGAAAGTCTTTTGTTCCCGCAACATGATCGGCGTGAAAATGCGATACGATTACGTAACGAATCTGTTGTGGTTGAATCCCTAACGCGCTGAGTTTAGACGCCGCGGTTTCCTCTTCCGTTATCGTTACGGGCGTAATAAGGTTATATAAACGGTTTGGAAAATACCGGGTAACATCGTAGAACCGACGGGCATAACCGGTTTCAAAAAGTATGTATCCTTCCGTTGGGTGTTGGAGCAGGGCAAAAAGCGCTGGATAACGCCGCGAAACTCTACGTCCGTTGCGAAGCGTATGATTTTCCTGCCCATTGCAATATCCGGCCGATAGAAGCGTCAATTTAACGGGCATAGCGGGGTAGTTTAACATGAAGGACACGCTCCCAGATAGGGCGGGTAATCCAGTTGAAACCGCGAATATGTTCCATATAATCAACAAGTGATTTTAAACAGTAACGCCCGAAAATACTGCGATAGTTACGTTTGGCAACCCGATAATACAAGCCCGGATCATCCACGCCGACCTCTTCAAAAAAACGTTTTTGTACATAAAGTGAACGCATAAAACAAACATTGCCCAAAGCTAAAATACTATACACAACCCGGGTAAAGAAAGTTGCTTTCTGGGTAAACCGCTCAAGCAAATCTTCTGTAAAGGCAATATGACGCCCCTCCTCAATGTTGTGCAATTGCGACATCTTACGCGCCATCAGATGACAGTTATGATCACGATGAATAGCTGAACCATACATATCTGTAACGTACTCCACCGCGAGCGTACCCAGAAACATAGCACCCGGACTCATATACTTAGCCGTAATCATCCCCAGAAAACGGTGAATGGGGGCAGGAGGCACAGGAGTAATGTTCAGTTGGGTCAGGCTTTTGTTAAACATCTGTTGATGTCGACACTCTTCAATGAGTTCACGAAGCAAAAAACGCTTTTCGAGCGAATCAGGGGCTAAATTCATAATGTATCGAGTCATAAACAGACACATAATCCCCTCCGACCAACTATAGCTAAAAATAGCCTGTCCCAGTTCCGACTTACCGAGTTTGAGTCGTTGTTCGGCAGTAAGTTTTTCAAACAAATCGGTCCCATACAGCGAAATAAGATGCGGAGGAAGGTAATACTGCCCCTCTTGAAGAGTAGCTTTCCAGGGTACGAAAGTCTCGGGGTCAAGGGGCTTTCGCAGGCTGATCTCAATTAGTTTTTCGACGTTTACAGGCATGGATTTAGGGTTAAATACCAGTTTACAAATTCATTTATTCCTTCTTCAACGGTTTGTCGGGGTACATACCCCAACAATTTCTTTGCTTTATCAATATTCAACGTGCATGACTTAGCGAGTATCCCCGCCCCATAACGTGTTATGGCCGGCTCCCGGCCATTTTGTGCTATCGTTGCCATTTGTTCGGATAGGGCCGCAATGGCGTAAAGCACTGGATAAGGCAGTCTTTCCAGTCCAAGCGGCAAATTAATCTTTGACAGCACATCATTGATAAACGGCCACAGCTGTACCGGTTGGCTATTGGTAATATTATATACCTGATTAATAGCAGGTTCCGACGCCTCAATACTCAAAAGAATAGCATCAATCAGGTTACTGACTGACGTTATATCAACGATATTTTTCCCATTCCCAATGATGCGCAATCGATTTTCCCGGCGTGCCCGAATCAGACGGGGCATAATAACAGTATCACCGGCCCCGATAATAGCACGGGGGCGCAGGATAATGTGTTCGATACCCGATGCTTTTACTCGCTGCTCAGCCAGTAATTTAGTGCCTGCATAATGATTGACCGAACGAACGGGAAGGGGATCCTCTTCCCGAATGTCAAAGCGGTCGTTATAATCAAAATAAATACTTGGGGTCGAAATATGAATAATACGTTTTATTGCGGCTTGTTTGGCACCCGTAAGCAGGTTTTCTGTAGCAACGACATTAGCTTGGTAAAAGTCATCGTAACTACCCCAAAGTGAGGATAAGGCGGCACAGTGAATAAGTACATCTATGTCCTGTTTCACCAATTGCTCGGTAAACTCTTTATGGATTAAATCGCCCGTAATAAATTTAACCTGAGACCCAATGTGCCTCCGCCCCGTTTCTACCCTACGACCCGTCGCTACAATTCGATAGCCAGGCATTGAGGCTAAACGTTCAGTCAGACGACCTCCGAGAAAGCCGCCGGCCCCTGTCACAAGTATATTTTTTATCATGAATTGATGGAGGCTTTAACGGTGTATAACCCAAAAAAATGCTTTAAAAATGTTAAAGAAACTATATATCTGAAGGTAAAAAGGGACGTTATCAGTGCAAAAGATACTGTAATAAGGTACTTGAAAAAGATTGGAATTGAAAAGGAATTGAGGGAAATATGGGCCGCCATAACGATGGGGAGCTCAATATAACTCGTCCAATAGGATGCCTTAGCCAGATTTGATACCCAAGGCCTGTGAATAGGTGATAGGCTGTAGGAAAGACCGATGAAACCAAATACAAAAGCAAAACTCTGAACGGAAAATACAAAAATCGCTGCTACTCGTATCCAGGTATACAAAGGCAAACTGTGATTGAGGTATTGCATTTGAAGCGGCAAACCTATACATGTAAACAGCAAACCGGTCAAAAGCAGTCGACGATGCTGAAGACAGCAGAGTTCAATTAGCCGGTTAGCTTGGGCCAAAGCCACTCCAAAAAGGAAATAAATGAAAAAATAGAACAGTACCAGTACTTGAATCGAAAAAACAAAGGCGTGTCTCGATGCCAGGTATGCATACAAAGCAACATTGTCGTGGAAATAGTAAAACCTATTGATAAAAATATCCGGTTGGAAAGGTTGAGCCTAACAATAGCTTTACAGAATAATCTTCCTCCAAGCGCCCACAATCCATAGCACATTAACAGATAGTAGAGAAACCAGAGGTTACCCAAAGGATAAGAGTAGGTTCGAATAAATGTCAGATTAGCCTTCATTAGCCTATCCCATTGAAAAGGGACAGCAGTTGAGCCTGTAAATAGACTGACAAACGAAAAGCAACTGATAATAAGGGGAATCAGAACTGCCAATCCTGCTAAAAAAGGGAGAAGGATTTTTCTTACACTATTACGCAACAAACCCTGCATTCCATACTTTTCTATTGTTTTGAGGGCAAAAAAGCCACAAAGCACAAAAAACAATTCGTTGACAAACGAATGAGTCATGTATACCATGGCATCAAATAACCGACCATTCTGCGTGTCATACAATGGCCACATACCCGTATGGGTCACCATATAAGGCACAGCGGCATGGATCATGAGTCGGCCAAAGTTGGCCATAACTCGAAGTCGATCTAAAGCACTGATACACGTTTGGTTCGAATCGAGTTCAAATAATCGGACAGGGTCAGTGGTTAAAGCAAGCATAGTAAGAGGGTAATTATAAGACGGACGTTGAGCAACGAATTAGAGTAATAACAGGTCAAAAGTAACGGACTGAGCCATTCCACACCCGATGAGTTTAGGAACGGCTACTATGAGTTTAGGAACGGTCGAGTTTGTCATTCTTATCAAACGATCTTCTTGAAAAATTACCCCTTAGGCTGTAAAACGCATTTTTTCACTGTGGTAAGACAGGCGATTCTTACTGATATAATTGATAAAACACCATCTGCTTTTCCTGATAACCGGCAAACTACGCGGAATTTGACAATAAAGTGAGGTGATTGATTACCTATTTAAAATAAGAGACATACATCACCATTTGGGGTGACTTTGTTGGCTGAAAACAAAAATACAATTGCTCTGAGAGTTCTTTCCGAAAAAGTAAACAGCATAATAAATAGAAAGATATGCGGTCTCTCAAGGTTACGGACGAACAAGAGTGCTTCAACAGTACTCTTGTTGTGTTGTGCCTTTCCTTTATGGTGTAATAATACAAAATCGTAGCAGAATCTTCTAACTATATGGACTATAGCCTATAAAATTAGGGGACCCCGCTATTCTCAATCACTTAATAATCAAATTTATTACATAAATTACATCAAATTATATGCCATTTTAGTCCGCTCTATGAATGATTTATATCATAATCAATCCCTTTTAAATGAAAAATAATTCACCTCACCATTTGTAAATGAATTTTAATTCACCTAATTTTGCATTATTAATTGATAATAATAAGCCTTTTATTGACAAAAAGAGATGAGATCAAAAGATGAAACCAAAGTTCAGCTCATTCTTGGCACCGCCCTCAAAATGATAGAGCGGGTAGGACTGGCAGGACTCAAAATGTCGGATTTAGCCAAAGAAGCGGGCGTAGCTACGGGCACGGTTTATATTTATTTTGAAGATAAGAATCAATTGATCCGCGAGCTATACCTGTACTTAATGCACTACAATACGGCGGATTTAAATCAACCAATTTCAGAGAATGAACCGCTTAAAATCAAAATAAAAAAAATAGCCCGTAACTATCTGAACAACAACATAA
Organism: Runella sp.; assembly: GCF_027484545.1. Taxonomy (GTDB): domain Bacteria; phylum Bacteroidota; class Bacteroidia; order Cytophagales; family Spirosomataceae; genus Runella. The sequence goes on from NZ_JAIXST010000225.1 coordinate 29,149, forward strand.
ACAATCCAGAACACGGCGCATTTTTAGAGCAATATTTTCGCTCCCCCTATTTTCATGAGGACGACGCTACACATCAAGCTGAAGAACTAGCTTTGCAACCCATTTATTCATTATTGGTAGAAGGCCAACGTCAAAGTCTTATTAAAGACGCCGACCCGGAACTGCTTGTCACGCTCGTGTGCGGAATGCTCAATGAAGTAGCCAAAGTCTCCATTTATACCCAAAAACCGATTACTCCCGCTGAGTGGGAATTGACCTTCAGCGTCCTTTGGGACGGCATCAGGAGTTAAGTTTTTTTATTTCTTTCAAAACCATCAAGAGAGCGAAAGCTTTCTTTTTTTACCACATAAATGAATATTTATTCAAAACAAAAAAATGAAAAAGACCGTATTAATCACAGGAACTTCATCAGGAATCGGCAAAGCTGCCGTAATTTATTTTTCAGAAAAAGGCTGGAACGTGGCCGCAACGATGCGCAATCCGCAAAAAGAAACCAAACTCAACAAACTGCCGAATGTACGTTTATATACATTGGATGTAACGGATGAAGCCAGCATCAAAATCGCTATCGACAGCGCTATTACCGATTTTGGGGACATTGATGTCATTGTCAACAATGCGGGTTACGGTGCAGTCGGTATTTTTGAAAAAGCCACTCCCGAACAAATTCAGAAGCAGTTTGACACTAATGTATTTGGAGTCATGAACGTTACCCGCCAAATTTTGCCTTATTTCAGAAAAAAACGAAGCGGCACCATTATCAACGTTACTTCAATGGGCGGATTGATTACGTTCCCAATTTATAGTGTCTACCACGGCACCAAATGGGCGATTGAAGGTTGGTCAGAGGCTTTGTCGTATGAACTCAAACCGCTCGGTATCAAAGTAAAAACCGTCGAACCAAGTGCCATCAAGACCGATTTTTACGACCGCTCGCAGGATTTGTTCCAAAATGCCGCCATTACAGACTACGACAATTACGAGCAAGTGACCTTGTCCAATAGCCAAAAAGCGGGAGAAACTGCTCCCGGTCCCGAAGTAGTAGCCAAAGAAATTTTCAACGCAGCGACCGAAACCAATTTCAGCATTCACCATCCCGTGGGAGGACAGGCACCGCTTCTGTTGCTTCTACGACGTATTTTGCCGTTAAGTTGGTTTATGGGAATTGTTAGAAGCGTTGTTGAAAAAGGATTCAAAGGATCACTATCATGAAAAATTCTTCTTTACTTAGAACATTGTTTTGGTGCGTAGATATAGGCTTCATCATTTATTGGCTCATTACTTTTTTCAAACTCATTCCGGCTGAATATCTTTACAATGATTATTCCAATCCTTTGTTGGTGGATTGGAATTGGTCATTTTTCACGTTGGACATCGCCGTCTCATTTACAGGATTAATGAGTCTGCGTTTACAAAAACAGAAAAAGGCCAACTGGCAACGGTGGGCATTGGTATCCCTTACTCTTACTTTTTGTTCGGGGTTGCAAGCCATCAGTTTTTGGGTACTTCGCACCGATTTTGACCCAACTTGGTGGACTCCCAACCTTTTTTTAATGATTTACCCGCTGTTTTTCATCTCTAACTTGCTGAAAACGTAATCTTACCGAATAGGTGCTTTAATGTGACTGCGTATCAATCCCGCGATAAATATCCGACAATTTCAATTTAACGTCCACTGACTGTAGATGAATTGATTCTGAAAGATTGGCTACGTCATCGGTACGCCAATCTTTTTCATTAAGCCGGAAGAAAGCAGATACTAAAATATGATTTTGGTGAATGACCACGTATTCTTTAAAGGAAGCTAATGAACGGTACAAATAAAATTTTTCACCTCGGTCATAGTCTTCCGTAGAAGGAGAAAGTACTTCCACTACCAGTAAAGGATTGAGAATCGTATCCACGCGATTTTGATAAAATAGCGGTTTTTCACAAATCACCACCGCATCGGGGTACACAAAACTCTCAATAGAAGGAATATGGATTTTGGTATCACTGTTGTTTACTTCAAATTTTGAATCTTGAAGGGCATTTCCCAATGCAATTAGCACATTGGTAGCAATACGATTGTGAACATAGGAGGCACCGGGCATTTTCGTAATTTTTCCGTCGTAGTATTCCAGTTTTTCGATTAATTGCGCCTCCAATTCGAAGTATTCTTCGATACTGTACGTGGTTTCGGGAGAAAGTAAAGCAACCATAAAATAACAGGTTAAACGCACCTAAATGGTGTTGTTTTTAATAATATTGAGCAAGTACTGGTCATTCCAACCTGCTTTTTTACGCCTTTCTTTGATACTATGCTTGTCATTTTGCTGTTGTAA
>NZ_JAIXST010000247.1 GCF_027484545.1 Runella sp.
CGATAGGACGTGATAACAGCTTCCGTCCCGGCGAGGGTCGTCCAACTCAAAGAAAAATTCAGCTACATTCATTTCCCAAAGGTCGGGCTAACTTACCACTTCATGCAATTGCCCTACTTATCTAAAGATAAATTACTATCAAAATCAAAAGTTGTAAAGCACCATTGGGCAGTGCATGATCGGCGGGGAAGTTAAAAATATTGACAGCAAAAGGTATAATGCAGCTGCTTTCAAACTGTATTCAGAAACGCGTTTTTGATAGCAAATCAATATTAATCACCGAGGTTGCAGCTTCAATCTTTTTGCGCCACGCTTCTGGTGTAAATTGGCTCTTTTTTAAGTCTTTCAGGAAGGGAAAAATAGAATCAGTAGGCTTCTGTTTTGGCTTTCGGTAGAGGTTCAAGATGTCGCCGGCCCTTTTGATGATCTTCTTACTCCTACTCTTTTGAGTTTTGCCGGCAGTATAATCAAGGCGCTCATTGACGATGTTGCTCCAGCGCAATTGCAGTACGTCTGAAACCCGCATTCCCTGCATATAGAAGGCAAAAAGAAAGAAGTTTCGAGCGTGAAATTTGTTAGTGCCGGGTCGAAGGTCTAAGCGTTCAAGTTGGGAAATCTGTGCTTCTGTAAGTCGTGTCCGTGAGGTCTTGGCTTTTTTGCCTTTGTAGCGCATCCAAGGCGACATTTTTTCAGGCTCAAACACTCCGGACCTAATAGCATCATTGTAGCAGGCTTTCAGGATTTCCAGGTTATTATGCACGGTATTGGTGACGTTTCCGAGCTTCACCAAGTAGCGTTCATAGTCCTTTATCCAATCGTAATCTATTTCAGGAAACAGCAGGTCTTTGCCCTTCAAATACACTTCCAACTTATTCAGGATGGCAATAGTGGTACTCTTAGTGCTTGGGTTGGGAATCTTGCTTGCTCTTGTCCTACTGTATTCTAAGAAGCTCTCGCCCACTATCTCTTTTTTAAGTTGCTTTTGAAGCGTAGAGGCCGTTACTTTTTTGGTACCAAATTGGCCCTTCAAATACGTCGTTTCCCGTTCGAGCAACTTTGCTTTTATAGAGGTGTTTATTTGTGGGCAGTGTGGATGTCTCTTTCTTACTTCCTTCTTTTCATCGTTCCAATATTTCTTTTCAACGGAAGCTCCTACGGATACCCGAAGCATTTTTTTTGCCTGAGTGATCCGTATTTGAATGTTTTGGGTACCGTCTTTTTTAACTCGGTTGTCCAATTCGACGTGAAAAGAAATCTTACTCATAATTTCTTAAACTTTTACTGAAACTTTTTCTTAAACTTTTCATTAGTGAGAGCAAGCCAAAACAAGCCAAAAAACAAAATAACCGCTTATACGTTGCGTACAAGCGGTTATTTGAGTTGTTTTAACAGGGTTAAATCTGTTAAATGTGGACGTAACCGTGGTAATTTGACGTAACCGCAACCGTAACCGCGGATTAAGTTTTTGAAGATCAGAGGCTAAATAACACAAAACCACCGCGTTAGAATCGCGGTGGCCTCATTATCAATTGCTTCTGGCAGAGAGAGAGGGGTAAGAACTTAAAGGGTAACTTCCTATCAATCAGCGACTTATAAACCAAAAGACAAAATTTTTGTAGATGCCGTTACTGCGGTTGTTTATGCCAGGAATAAAAACCGCTTGTAGCATCCTGTCTATTAGATACTTAGCGCCGTAAACGCCAAAGTTTACGATAACGAATTTGTTATTTATTGGGTTCGTTACCTTCTATGTCATTTTCTAAACCTGTCGGCCTGTAATACACTAAAAAGCTTACATCCTCATACGATTCTCCAAACTTAGGGTCTTTAAACATATCCCTATTTCGTCTATACTTTCTTTTCAAGTGTGTTGACACTGTTAATAACTCCTCATCCGGTTCTTTATCATCTTCTACCAAATCCCAAATACGATTAATAACTATCTCAATAGCTTTTGACCAATATTCCTTCCAAGCGTATTCTTTCAATTTTAACGAATTGTAAGGAATACCCGACAATAATGGTATTAGCCATTTATTAGACTCAATGACCTGTACATAACTTTCTAATTTATCACTATGACCAACGGCTTCCGAAAGGGTTTCAAATACTAATTCCCTAAATATTTTTGCCTCGCGTTCGATTGCATCTATTTTAAACTGTTTATCCTTAACCCGGTCTTCCAGTTCTTCTACCCGCTTTACAAGTTCCGTTACCCGTTCATCATTTTCCACCGCTTCCGGCTCACCTGTCAGCAGTTCTACCACCGACACACCCAACGCCCCCGCTATACTTTCCAGTTGCTCAATAGTCAATTTCTCCCCTCTATTTTCTAAGCGGTGATAGTTTGACCTTTCCATATTTAAGGCATTGGCAACTTCTGACTGACTTAACTTTTTTGCCTCTCTGACCTCTTTTATTCTCTGAACTAATGACATTTTATTATAAATGTTGATAAGAATTTACAAAGGTCAATAACTTATTAATAATTGTTGCTATCATTATTTTATACAATTGTTATCATATAATTTGCTTTTTTGCTATCGTATTTTATAACTTTGTAGCCTCATACAAATCAATAATACTATGGATACAATCTCACTAACGACACTCAAGGCTGCAATTGATTCTTTTGAGGAGAGGAACCTTACAGAATTCAAGCCCAAACGCGCATTTTACGAACGAGTCGGAATCAACCGGATCCGGTTTTGGCAACTCGTAGAAGGTAAAAAACGCCCCGACGTTGACGAAGCTCACCGTTTAGCCGAATATTTCGGCAAACCGCTTTTTTAATATAGTAAAGCCCGCTCACTGTTTGCACCAGTGGCGGGCTTGTTAGTTTCTCCATGTTCCACTACAAACCATGTTAAAACCATGTCAAAAGTACACAAAAGCCACTTAACAAACCACGTTCGGATAGCCGAACGCAACAAATCAAAAGCCCAACGGAATACCCTTTATGTTTCGTTTTGGGAACGAAAAAGCGAAGTAAAAGCTAAAATAGAAGTAAGTATTGTAATGAAGCTAACTTACAACGGCAAGGTTAAAAACTACGCAACGGGGGTAATTTGCAAACGCGGCAACTTTGATAAAACAACCTTAAAGGTTACAAACAACCCCGTTGCTACGCTGATGCTCCAAGACCTACGGAACAAAATAAACGCCACCTATGCCGAACTACGGCTAACAGGTCGACCGATTAACTTAGAAATTATTTGGCAGGTATCAAACGGGCAAATCCTAAATGCAAATATCCCCAATGTATTCGGATGCCTCACCCTATTTTTAGAGCAAATACAGGCCCAATATAAAACGGGTGAATTTACGTTTGCGGTCGTGGAGAAAGTAACCACTTGGAACGAACGTATAAAGGCGTATGTGGGTAAACACTACGGCAATAGCGCACACCTTGACGACATAACCCCGGCCGACGCCAAACGCTTCTTATTGTACCTAAAAACAGAGCACGAGTTTAGCCATAACTACGCGGCCGGAGTCGTTCAACACTTTAAAAGAGTGTTGAATTATGCCGTTGAAAATGAATGGATAACCCGAAATCCATTGATGAACTACCGGCGCAAGCTCGACAAAATAAAGGGCGAAATTTTGACCGAATCAGAGATGGACGCAATCCGAAGCTTTGAAATATTCGCCCCAACACTTGACCATATACGGCAAGCGTTTTTGCTGCAATGCTACACCGGTTTGAGTTATGCCGAACTTGTCAGAGTCACGACTAACGACATTTTAAGGGACGATGTTACCGGGATGGAATACATCAAAATAGACCGCCAAAAAACGGGTGTTCCTTCCATTGTACCGCTGAACGTAGAGGCTCAAAACATCATCGACCGTTTTAAAGACCACCCCCAACGTTTAAAAAAGGGCTTGCTAATGCCGATCGTCAGCAATCAGAAATACAACATCTACTTAAAGCAATTGGCCGGGGTTATGGGTACAAAAAAACGCCTAACGTCGCACGTAGCCCGGCGGACGGCTGCAACCTACTACCTAACCAAAGGCGTGCCGATGGAATCAGTATCAGCTATGTTAGGTCATACAAACACGGTCACTACTCAACGGTCGTATGCCATAACCCGGTCCGAGCGCGTTATCAAGGATTTTATGAAAAATAACATTGAAGTCAGCAAAGCCCAATGAACGTATGTCTGGAGTTCCCCGAACCGCCCGAAAACTTAGACCCCGTCTTTCTTTTCGAGTCCTTACAATTTCATCGTTTGATACTACAGGAAGCCTTTGAGGAAATTTGGGATTTGCAGCAAAAAAACGGACAACTAAAAGCAAAATGCGAACGGCTTGTAAGTTTGATTTGCTCACACAACTAATAACAAACGGCCACGGGGGGATACCGTGGCCGTTTAATCATTTTTAAACAAAACTAAAAACTTCGTTTTAACTGTACAAAAGTATGCAAAACACTGATAACAAACAAGTTAAAGGCAAAATTAATAAAATTGACGAATTAGAAAACTTCCTTTTAAGAAAGTACGAAGTTCGTGTAAACATCATCACTAACACCATTGAAAAACGGCAAAAAGGCAGCAAAGAAGCCTTTGAGTCAATCAATGATAGTGATTTAAAATACGAACTTTTTAAGGCAGGATACACCCGTTTTGATGGCGAGTTAAAAGCCATTTTAGGTTCTTCAATTATTCCCAAATACGACCCGTTCAAAGAATACTTTGAGAGTCTGCCAAATTGGACTAATTCAGAACCGGACTACATCCAAAAACTAACCGATTTTATTAAGACAGATGACCAAAAATGGTTTGAAGTCATGTTTAAAAAAATGTTGGTCCGGGTTGTGGCGCAAGCGTTAGGCAGTACCCAATTTAATAAACATTGCTTCACCTTTGTAGGCAAGCAGCATGACGGAAAAACGTCTTTTTTTGATTTCTTAGTCCCTCCTAAATTAAAGCCTTACTACAAGAAGGGATACGACTTTCACGGCGGTCGACAAAGCAAATTTTCCTTGGTCCAAAACTTCCTTATCAACCTTGATGAATTAGCCCAATTTGACAAAAAAGACCTTAACAACGAGTTCAAATCAACTCTTTCGGAAAGTGGCGTTAAATACGCTCCTTTATTCACAAATACAGAAGTTTTATTTGCCCGTCGAGCTTCCTTTGTAGCAAGTACAAATAATCCCGAATTCTTAACCGATGAAACGGGTTCAGTCCGTTGGGTAATCTTTACCGTGCTGAATATCAACCATGATAACGGAGGAAAGAACGGTTATTGCCAAATTGATATAAACAAAGTTTGGGCGCAAGCCTACAGCCTTTTAAAAGACGGCTATAAGTGCGAATTGTCCCACGACGATATAAACCAAACGGAGTTAATAAACCGAACCTATATGCGTATTACTTCCGAAATGAAACTGGTTGCAAAGTACTTTAGAAGTGCCGATAAAACCGAACCCGAATCTAAGTTTTATACCTCCGTAGATGTTAAAGAATACCTTAGAGACAAAGGACATTCTAATATCCATGAAATACAGGTAGGAAGGGCTTTAAGCAGTCTAAAATGGAAGCAGGAACAAAAGTATTTGAAAGAATATGGCTCCCAAAGAAAGGGTTATTATTTAATTGAAAGTGAAAATCTACCTACTTAGTTACTTAGTTGCTTATAAATATCTAATTATCAGCAACTTAAACACCAAAATACTAAGTAAGATACTACCTACTTAATCCTACTTAGTCTTACTTAGTTGTTTGGTCTCCGTTTATTAGTCTACTAAGTAAGATGGTTTATTCGGTTTTTCATCCTACTTACTTAGTCAAAACAACTGATAATCAACAATTTAACCCCTACTAAGTAACTAAGTAGGTAAAAATCAAAAATTCTCTGCACCTTTTGCACAAAACCTATAAGCCGCAAAGGTCAAAAATTGTATAAAACCAAGATTGTAAGAGGTTTTACACCCCTACCCTAAAAGCCCGAAAAAGCTCACATTAAAAAGCTCAAATCAAATGACACAGACACAACAGGCCAAAGTAAAGTTTTACGTATTACGGCCAACAACCGATAATCCAAAAGCCACAAAACAACTAACGTTTAAAGTTGCCAATTTCGGTAAAGCCATCGAATGTATAAAAAGAGAGAAAGCTAAAGGCGAAATCATAACAGCCGCTTATTTTGAGGGCAATATCAGAGAGCGCAACATGAGAATCGAAAGTTATATGTATGATTAATAAGAGCTTTTTTAATATGAGCTTTTTGGCTTTTAGGGGATAGGTTTAAAAATCCCTGTTTGATAGCAAAAAAGAAGCTCGATTTTTCTGAAGCTGAAAAGCTGCACTATTTTTTGATAGCAAAAATAAATCAAATTGCGCTGAGGCCGTGCCGCTCCGGCGCCCATCATTAACCAAGGCAAACGAAAATGATAGCAGAATCTAAAGATTTTAAAACAATTACCCTTAGAGGGCTTGAAGAAAAAAAGAACCTTGTGGAAATTATGAACAAGGTCATGCAAACCAAAGGACTAAAGACAGGTCAATCAGTCATTGAATTTATCATTTCTGACTATGGCCAAAAATTGGCCGAACTGGAAACAATAAAGGAGAAGCGAGAGGAAGAAAGAAAGAAATATTATAAATGGTCAAGCGAAAAAGAAGACACAATAGAAGAACTTTCGCTCATTCTAAGGACTATTAAAGGCGCATTTGCCCTACTACATAAAGCAGAAGTGTAGAAGAACAACCGGCACATAACACATTCATACAGAATGTGTTTTTTTTACTGTTAAATTACTGATAGTCAAAGCATTAAAATTACTTTACAATGCAATTTACAAATGAATTGCTGTTAAAAGTTAGTATTTTTTTTGGTTAATCGCCTGATAATCAATAAGAAGCAAAGTCAATAAAAAATATTTGCCTTGTTTCTCAGCCGAAGAAGCCCTGAAAGCACTGTAGAAAAGTGCAATTGCACCCCTTTCTTTTTTTGCGACATGTGAATTTTAGATTTCGAGCGGCTGTCGTTGACTTACTTTCCTTTTTCAAATGAATTCATCATTTCATTTTTGCTCACGAATAAAATAACATCTACAATGATGAAAGCATTGATTTTAGGAAATTTAGACAAGTCATTAGAAGTAGCGTTAAAACAGTCAGGCGTAAGCTATGAGGTTTATAAGCCCGACCAGCTAATGATTTATGTTAGTGAATCAACATCGGGCTACGATCGCTTTTTTGATGCGCGTTCGGAACTTCCCGAACCGGTCAGACTCAAAGCAAAAGACTTTGATTTTGTTATCTCACGAATTGGAAGCGGTGCCGAAAAAGGAGCAACCATTTTAGAGCATCTAACTGAAAACATGGGTTTGTTTGGTTCTCAAAATGCGGATGGTATCAGGATATGTTCTAATAAATTACGTACCCATTTAAAGCTATCACAAAAAGGAATCAGAACACCCCCAACGGTTTGGGGTAATCGTATTGCTCATACTGATTTTGTATTCAAAAAACTGCTTGATAGTCTGCCGGCCGTTGGTAAAACATCATTAGGCAGTCAGGGCGAAGGAGTGTTTATTTTAGAAAGCCCATTGGCCGCAAATACGACGTTACAGACGCTTTACAAGTTTGATGCTGACATTCTGCTACAAAAATTCATCAAAGGTGTAGGCTTTCAGGATGTACGCGCAATTGTGGTAAACGGGAAAGTAGTTTCGGCAATGGAACGGAGCGCACCAACGGGCGATTTTAGGGCGAATCTTTCGCAGGGCGGAAGCGGTCGTAAAATTGAACTATCAAACGATGACAAGGCAATTGCCGTGGCCGCTGCTGATGCCGTAGGATTAAGGGGTTTTTGTGGTGTTGACTTGCTGAAAGATAAAGATGGTAAAACCTACGTTGTTGAAACTAACTCTAATCCCGGTAGTCTGATATGTACAATAACGGGCTTTAACCATTTTATCCCGTTAGTAGAATATTGTAAGTCTAAAGGAAAGAAGCAGGAAACGAAAAATGAAGCGGCAGCAAATACGCAAAGCAAACAGCCTGTTAATTTCTGTGCAAAAACAATAATTGAGAATTATCGTAAAAATAACCCTCACCTTTTCCCATCTTAAACTAAGCAATGGATAATAGTAAAAATAATCAAAGTGAATCTCCGCCCAATCATCTAACAGTTGATAAAGAGGGTAATTGGTGGCTTCCTGATGGCACAATGTCTATTCATTCACCAACTGCCAAAACTGACATATTGGTTACTAATTCCTTGAAAAGCATGCTTTCGGGTAATGCAAAACAAGTTCGTTTTAGGCATTAATTAGAAATGAAGAATAAGCCCGAACATATATCCGTAATTATTCAAAGAATATTACAGGGGGCTGTTAAAAAGCCTTTAAAGCCCATAAGCGAAAAGTAACCCGTTTACGGCATTGGGAAAAAAGTAACGGCAATCGTTTACGTCTTAAAATAAAAAACCCTCAAAACGTTGATTTTGAGGGTTTTACACAATTTTCGCAGAGAGAGAGGGATTCGAACCCCCGGACCTGTAACAGTCAACGGTTTTCAAGACCGCCGCATTCGACCACTCTGCCATCTCTCTAGTTTTCCCGCAACTCATTGTTTTGGGACTGCAAAGGTAGCGGTTTTTAGTTTCCTGTCAAGGGGTAAATGTGAAAATTTTATAAAAAAAACGACAATTTGATTCTCTTAAATACGTTTCGCGGAGCAAGAATTTGAGTATCAAACACTTAAAACTATTCTAACGCCTGCGCCAAATCGGCAATTAAATCATCGACGTGCTCCAACCCAACTGAAATACGCAGTAAATTCTTCGGACTGACCGAATGAACGCCTTCGGCAGTGGCTCGGTGTTCGATCAAACTCTCCACTCCTCCCAAGCTTGTAGCCCGAATAAACACCTTCACTTTACTTTTTACGACCAACGCCTCCTCAGCCCCGCCTTTCACCTGAATCGACAACATGCCTCCGCCTAATACCATCTGACGTTTGGCCACTTCATACCCGGCATGACTTTCTAAAAAAGGGTAATGTACCGCTTCCAGTTGAGGGTGGGTACTCAAAAATTCGGCCAGCTTAGTCGCATTTGCCGATTGCTGACGCACGCGCAAAGCCAACGTTTTGATTCCCCTCACAATCAGCCAACAATCGAACGGCGAAGGCACCGCCCCGCCCAATGCCTGAATTTGTCGCGCTTTTTCAGCTAAGGGGCCATTTTCTTTGAAAATCAACGCACCGCTCAGTAAATCGCTGTGTCCACCAAAATATTTCGTGGCCGAGTGCATGGAGACATCACACCCCAAATCCAACGGGCGCTGCAAAACAGGGGTAGCCCAGGTATTGTCGCAGGCCGAATAAGCACCTTTAGCGCGGGCCAAGTCCGCAACGGCTTTAATATCCGTGATTTTCAACAACGGATTGGAAGGGGTTTCCATCCACACCAATTTGGTATTGGGTTGAAAGGCTTCTTCTACCGCGGCAAAGTTACTCATATCCACTTTTGTAAATTGAAGTCCCCACAAACTCAACACCTCCTGCAACAACGCCGGCGTTCCGTAGTAGGCATCATCGGGCACAATGACGTGGTCACCCGGGAGCAGACACTGAAATAAGGTGGTGGTAGCGGCCTGTCCAGAGGCAAACGCCATTCCTACCTGTCCGCCTTCAAGCACGGCATACGCACTTTCCAACGCATTGCGGTTGGGATTACTTGCCCGGGTATAAATGTGCCCGTGCGGCATACTGCTGTCGGGTTCGCGCTCAAAGGTCGTAGAAAGATAAATGGGTGGTACTACTGCACTCGCATTAGCGTCGTGAAATTGAGTGCTTTGAATGGCAAGGGTTTCAAAATTCATTGATTATTAGACATTTATACAGTAACTACTCAAACTGTTTGATCGTACTCTATTTCCATTTTTAGAGTTCTACTATTCTTAACTCCTTTTTCCGCAAATCCGTTTTCCATTTTCCTGAAAAAAATCGAATTAGAAGGGGCTATCTACAATTTTACACCAATTCTTTTTGAAACAAAAATTAGTTGTGTAGGTTTGCAATATAGTATGCAAGCATAACAAATTTCAAACCATGGCCTTTGAAACTTTTGAACTAACCATTGAAAATTACGTTGCGCAGGTAATTTTCAACCGACCTGAACGTGCCAATGCCCTCAACCAAAAAGCGTGGGACGAAATGAAAGCTATTTTTGAGGAATTGGACGAAAATGACGAAGTAAGAGTCATTGTTCTGAGCGGCAACGGCAAGCATTTTTGCGCGGGTATTGACTTGGAATTGTTGATGAACGTAGCGCAGTTTGCTCAAAAATGCGAAGGAAGAAAACGGGAGAAACTTCGGAAGAAAGTGTTTGAATTGCAAGCTCCTATCAATGCTATCGAACAATGCAGCAAACCCGTTATCGCAGCCATCCATGGCGGATGCATTGGCGGCGGCGTGGACATCATCAGTGCCTGCGATATGCGTTACAGTACCGACGATGCCTTTTTTACCATTAAAGAAATAGACATGGGCATGGTCGCCGATTTGGGCACCTTTCAGCGTCTTCCCAAAATCATTCCTCCCGGAATAGCCCGCGAAATGGCATATACCGGCCGAAACGTATCGGGGAAGGAAGCAGAACGAATTGGGCTGACCAATCGTAGTTTTCCGGATGCTGAAACCATGCAGGCTGAAGTAGTAAAAATTGCGCAAAACATTGCTGCCAAATCCCCGCTTTCCATTCGGGGCACCAAAGCCATTTTAAATCACAGTCGTGATCATTCCGTAGCTGACGGTCTCGACTACATGGCCACTTGGAATGCCGCCATGCTCCTCTCCGACGACCTCATGGAAGCCTTCCAAGCCAAAATGCAGAAACGCGATGCCGTATTTTTGTAAAAAGCAGAAGTGAGGAGTCAGAAATAAGAAGTCAGAATTAAGAAGTCGCAAAACAAAAATTCGTCACCGCAGCAGCGGTCCGCTCGTAAATCGTCATTCACTAATTCACTCAATCACAATTCACTCATTGACTACAATGGACTATTCTAAACCTATGCTGCGCGAGGATGCACTTGCGGGCAAAACCATCATCGTTACCGGCGGAGGAACCGGACTCGGCAAATCCATGACGAAGTATTTCCTCGAATTGGGTGCCAACGTCATTATTTGCAGCCGCCGTTTGGCCGTTTTAGAAACTACCGCCAAGGAATTAAGTGAAGCTACGGGCGGACAGGTATTGCCGGTAGAGTGCGATGTCCGCAAACCCGAACAAATTGAAGCCGTTATTGAAGCGGCGATTGCACGGTTTGGAGCCGTTCACGGTTTGGTGAATAATTCCGCAGGAAACTTTATCAGCCCTACTGAGCGCCTTTCGTACAAAGCCATTGATACGGTGGTTGACATTGTCTTGCGCGGCACCTATTATTTTACGCTCGCCATCGGCAAATACTGGATCGAGAACCAAATCAAAGGCACCATTCTCAACATTTCTACCACGTATGCCTGGACAGGCTCGGGTTGGGTTGTTCCTTCTGCCATGGCAAAAGCGGGTGCGTTAGCCATGACCAAATCACTGGCTTACGAATGGGGCCGATACGGTATTCGTCTCAACGCCATTGCACCGGGTCCATTCCCTACCAAAGGAGCTTGGGATCGGTTGTTTCCAAAGGAACTGGCCGAAAAATTTGCGTTTGAAAACCGCATTCCGCTGCACCGCACGGGTGAGCATCAGGAACTTGCCAATTTGGCGGCTTATCTCATGTCCGATTTTTCGGCCTATATGACGGGAGAAGTGATTACGCTCGACGGCGGCGAAGTATTGAACGGCGGTCAGTTCAATTTTTTAAACGAAGTGACTCCCGAAATGTGGGATGTGTTGGAAGCACAAATCAAAAATGCCAATCGGGCCAGCAAACAACAAAATCCTTCCTAAATTAAAAAGGCGACAAAACCGCTCTCCTGCTCTTATGAAACAGAAAATGCGCTTTTGTCGCCTGATTTAAGGTGTTACCAAACTACCCTTTTTATGTAATACCTTAACCCTTATTTAAACTCGACGCAATTTGGCCTCAATCGTCTGCTGTGTATGAGGTACAGCTCGCAAACGTTCTTTGGGAATGAGCTTGCCCGTATCAATGCAGACACCGTAGGTGCCGTTTTTGATGCGAATAAGTGCATTTTCGAGTTGAGTGATGAATTTCTGCAAACGAGCAGCCGACTGACTCATTTGCTCACGTTCGCTGGTATCTACATCCTCCATGAGTTTAGTAGCAGCACCTGTATTGTCCGTACCGCTGTCATTTTTTCGACTGAGCGTATCTTTAATGTACGCCAATTCAGTCCGTGATGTTTCCAGTTTTTGGTTAATGATACCTTCGAACTCCTTTAAATCATCTTCGGAGTACCGTTTTTTGTCTTCCTGTCCTGTCATGCTAAATTACCTGTTTGGGATACTACTTATTTGGCGTAAGTTTATTGAAGGCGCAAAAATACGCTTTATTCATTTCTCACAAATGATTTCTCTTACCGTTTAATAAAAAGTTGTTTTTTTTTGATTTTTAGAATTTGACCAAAAACCAAGTATTATTTGGACAAATACCCATAGACCTCTATACGATTTTATACTTTAAGCAATGTTTGGTAGAACGTTTTATTGTCAAAAATTGTACAAAAGCAAGAAAAAACTATCCTTTTGTATTTTTCGTTATAATCGTAGTAAGTTTGCTGCCAGAAAATCCACTTGCATTTAATAGTCAGACAACAAGTGATTTCTATCAGCAACCAAATATTCCAAAAAATCAGAATTTAAGAAAATGATGACTTACATTGAGCCGGCTCCTATCAAAGACAAGGAGAATCCACTGGAGTCTATGATGTCGCGCTTTGACAAAGCAGCCGAATTACTCGGTATCAGCGACGAAATGTACCACATTCTTAAAGTGCCCCGCAAGCAGGTAGTGGTTGGCCTCCCGGTCACCATGGACAACGGGCAAATCAAAGTTTTTGAAGGGTACCGCGTCATTCACTCGACCATACTCGGCCCTGCCAAAGGAGGAATCCGATTTGACATGGCCGTCAATATTGATGAAGTCCGGGCCTTAGCGGCTTGGATGACCTGGAAATGTGCCGTAGTGGACATTCCCTACGGAGGTGCTAAAGGCGGAGTGGCCTGCAATCCGCGCCAAATGTCGGCGGGAGAAATCGAACGCCTGATGCGGGCTTACACCACAGCCATGCTTGATGTATTTGGTCCTGACAAAGACATTCCTGCTCCCGACATGGGCACCGGTCCACGCGAAATGGCTTGGCTCATGGACGAATATTCCAAAGCCATGGGTATGACAGTACACGGTGTTGTTACGGGAAAACCGCTTGTTTTGGGAGGCTCGTTAGGTCGTACCGAAGCAACGGGACGCGGCGTAACAGTATCTGCTTTATCAGCCATGGAAAAAATGCGCATTAACCCCTACCGCGCTTCAGCAGCCATTCAGGGCTTTGGAAACGTCGGGATGTACGCAGCAGCATTGCTTCATGAACGTGGCGTAACGGTACAGGCTATCAGCGATATTTCAGGTGGGTACTACAATGCACGCGGTATCGACATTGAAGATGCCATGAAATACCGCGCTGATAACGGGGGAATTTTGGATGGCTACCAACATGCCGATAAAATCACCAACGAAGAGCTCCTGTCGTTGCCAGTCGATGTGCTCGTACCTGCTGCCAAAGAAGACGTAATCACGCACGATAATGCAGCCGATATTCAAGCCAAAATGATTGTAGAAGGTGCCAACGGACCTACCTCCGCCAGTGCCGATGATATCATCAATGAAAAAGGAATCATGGTGGTGCCTGATATTTTGGCCAATGCGGGCGGAGTGACGGTTTCTTATTTTGAGTGGGTACAAAACCGCATCGGTTACAAATGGAATTTGGAGCGTATCAATCGCCGTTCTGACCGAATTATGAAAGATGCGTTTGAAAATGTCTACGCCACTTCTCAAAAATACAAGGTAAATATGCGTTTGGCCGCCTACATCGTGGCCATTGATAAAGTAGCCAGTACTTACAAATTCCGCGGCGGTTATTAATAAAGTAGGGCGGAATGAGTAGTGAGTAGTGAGAAGATTACTATTTTTGCGGGGTAAAGGGTAATAAACCTTTACCCCGCAATTTTTGATTCATACTTTTGGCTCTTATGACTATTCACAAAGAAGGATTCGATAGCATTGGATTGGCAGCTCTTTTTGTCTTGCTTACTAACGGGCTCATCCGCTATTTTTTCCCTGAAATTTCCTGGCTTACTACCGCTTGGTTGGTGGCTTCCATTATTTTCTTTTTCATCATTGTTCAGTTTTTCCGTAAACCTACCCGTGTTACTACCGTCAATCCCAAACACGTGATTGCCCCCTGCGACGGTAAGGTAGTGGTAATAGAAGAAGTGATTGAGTCTGAGTACTTCAAAGGCCCTCGACGTCAGGTGTCTATCTTTATGTCCCCCTTGAATGTTCACATCAACTTTAATCCAATTGCGGGTATCGTAAAATACTTCAAATACCATCCTGGTAAATATTTAGTGGCTTGGCACCCAAAATCAAGCACCGAAAACGAACGTACCACCACCGTAATACAAGCCCCAAGCGGCACCGAAGTATTATTTAGACAAATTGCGGGGGCGCTGGCCAAACGGATTGTGTGGTATGTCAAAGAAGGACAACAAGTCACTCAAGGCGATGAAATGGGTTTCATCAAGTTTGGCTCACGCGTGGATGTCTATTTGCCCCTCGATGCCGAAATCAACGTAAACTTAGAAGAAAAAACGCAGGGAGGAATCACAGTATTAGCCCATTTAAAATAAATGTCGAGGTGAGAATGCAGAATGAAATACTAATTCGACAATCTGCATTCCCACTTCGACACTCCCATTCGACCCTCTACATTCATGTTATCTACTACTGAATCAACTTCTCGGTATGACCACCTCGAACAAATGACTGTTCGGGAATTACTGACCAACATCAACAACGAAGACAAAACTGTTCCTTACGCCGTCGAAAAAGCCATTCCTCAAATCGAAGCCTTGGTCGAACAGATTGTGAGTCGAATGAAACAAGGAGGGCGACTATTTTATATTGGCGCAGGTACAAGTGGGCGGTTGGGGGTTGTGGACGCCTCCGAATGTCCTCCCACTTACGGTGTACCGTTCGATTTAGTCATTGGCATCATGGCGGGTGGCGACCAAGCCATTCGTAAAGCCGTTGAAAACGCCGAGGACGACCTACATCAAGCCTGGGTTGACCTTCAAGCCTACGAAATAGACGAACTTGACTCACTCATTGGTATTGCGGCTTCAGGACGAACTCCTTACGTGATTGGTGGCCTCGAAACTGCCCGAAAAGCAGGCATTCTGACGGGCTGCATAGTTTGCAACACGGGTTCGGCAGTAGCTGCCGCGGCCGAATATCCCGTAGAGATTGTTGTAGGCCCCGAATTTGTAACTGGTAGCACCCGCATGAAATCGGGCACGGCTCAGAAATTGGCACTCAACATGATTTCAACCTCCGTAATGATTCAGTTGGGGCGTGTCAAAGGCAACAAAATGGTAGATATGCAAATGACCAACTACAAGCTCGTGCAGCGTGCCATTCGGATGGTGAGAGAAGAACTCCCCCACCTAACCGCCGAAGAAGCCCAAACTTTGCTCGACGTCCACGGCAGTGTGCGCAACGCCGTAGAAGCAGGAAGAAAAAGCTAAACAGTTGACTTTTCTTGTAAGCGTGTTGTGGCTTCAAAAGGTTTAGGTCGAGCGGCATTGGCCTCAAAGGTGGCTTCGTAATGCTTAAAATTGGTATTCATCCATTTGTCCCAAAGGTTGAAATACAAACCGTAATTTCCTTTTCCCAGTTGATGGTGCATGTTGTGGTGGGTTGGGGTATTTTGCCAACTCCCAAACCACGTTTTTAGAAAGTTTTTCGGAAAAACCTCGTAACCAGTGTGCCCAAGTACGTTCATGGTTACCATAAAAATCAAGAACAAAAAGATGGCAAGGGGAGGCATGGGAATAAGAATCACCATAAAAACCAATACGCCAGCCTCTACCACTGCTTCTAACGGGTGAAAAGAGAATGCCGCCCAAGGTGTAGGATTGTGCGACAGATGGTGTACTTTGTGAAAATAAGGAAACAACTTGGGATGGTGCATCATACGGTGCGTCCAATAAAAGTACGTATCATGCCAAAAAATGGCTAAAACAACGCTTAATACTAAATACCCCCACCCCAACTTCTCGACTTCGGTATAAATCTGCGTGTATCCGTACATCCGCAAAAAATATATTCCTATACCTATCACCGAGAATATGACCATTGTGAGCAAAGAATAACCAATTTCGCGAACAATGTCTTTGTCTCTGGGGAATTTTTGCTGGATTTTGAAGTAAAACCACTCATTTTTTTTGAGGCGATAAAAAAACCAATAAGCCGTACCTGCCACTAACACGTAGCGAATCAACTGGAATAATAACGTAAGTAAAAAACGGCTCAGTACATCTATTTCTTGAAGTGTTTCCATGACTGTTTTGTGCCTCGGCACGGGTTAAAGTTTTAACTATTTTTTTTGAGTAACATTCTACATTCTTCCTGAATTTCAGCATCTTCATAAGCCAATGGGCGAAGCGACAATGCTTTCTCGGCAATCGCCTTGGGTTGTGGGTGTTTTCGCCAGTGCGCCTCAACGACCGAAAGTACTGCCACATTACACAAAGCTTCGGTATGTTCGGGCGATGTGGCAAGCACTTGCTGGTATAATTTAAGGGCTTCAGCCCTTTCGTAGCGGTCTTTGTGAGCGCGGGCTCTGCTCAAAAAAGCCTCGCGTTCATCTCCCCATCGTCCCCAAACGGCCAAACCCAGTAAGGCCACAAAGAGTAGGTTTTGCATCTTGAATATTATCTTAATTCAACCGTTTTTGATTGACTACCTACGGTAAGTGTACCTACCATGTCACAACTACCAGTGCCATAATCAAGCACGCCCGTCATGCCCTTTGTTCCTATTTTCATGACCCCACTCACCGCTACGTTGGTCGAACACGCCCCTTTTATTATTAAATTGGTGGTAGTTTCGACGTCATAGTTCAAATCGCTCATAAAATAACTTCCTTTTAATGAGGTGATTACTTCGTCGTCGTTGGTATTGGTGGTCTGAAAATTCTTCCAAGATTGCCCCATTTCCATCGTAGTACGGAAACTACTGCCCTGATACGCCGCCGTCAAATCGGTTACTTTTACTTTGTATTCCAACAAATTTACGCCAGTTTTTTTGAAATCGTTTAACCCTACCGTTCCATTTAAGGCTACGTCTCCTACTGCAAAATTATTCATTCGGATATTGATAGAAGCACCCGATTGTCCAAAAGCCCCCGTATAACTAACCGTGATGGAGCCTTTGATTGAACCATAAGGACTATTGCAGCCGCTTGAAAAGTCAACAGTAATGGTTTTATTTTTCAAGTCGGGTTGAATATTAGCACAAGTGGGGAGTTCTCCCATCTCTGCCGAAACTCGGCCGTTAGCCTTAGATTTGTCCATAATATCGTTGGTCATTTGAATCAACGCCTGAATGGCGCTCTGAATACGGGTATTTTGCTGGATTAAGGTTTGGAATTGAGCAAAATCGTCGGGTTCGATTTTTGTCTCTTCTGTCCGATTGCACGAGCTAAGTAAAGTAGCGGCGAAGATGGCTGCGATTGAGATGTGTTTCATTGTTTGAGTTGTGTTATGAATTTGTAAAACATTTGTTTGAATTGATGGGTCAAAATTGGCGGGTTTCGATTACCTCCAAAAAACAATTCAACCAATGCGCTTTACATTTCAACCAACACCTCTATTTATTGCAAAATCTATTCCCAACATAGTACCTATGACAAAAGGGATTTAAGTTGAGCTAATGGCCTCATTCGTTGAAGAAAAGGGGCATTTTGTTGAAAAAAAGGCGAAATTGAAGCGCAAAAAACTAATTTCGGACATGAACTTGTTTGCAGAACGGTACCGTTGGGTTTGGCACGTCGCTTTCTGGCTTACGTACATTTTGTTGTTGTCCTACACTTTTGGGCAAATTATGCCCTTTCTCGCGGCCCAAAGTCGGGTATTTACGGGCTTGGTACTGCACGTAAGTTTTGCTTATCTCAATTGGTTTTGGCTGATACCGCGTTTTTTTTTACAAAAGCAATACCTTCGTTATTTTGGATTGGCGCTTAGTTTGCTTTTCCTTCTGGGTTTTATCAGGTATTGGTTTGAGTCGGCGGCATTTCCTATTCCTGCGCCTTTGATTTCATCCGTAACGCCCATTTTACCCCTAAAACTTATCTTTATTTCATTTTCATTTTTAAGCATTTGGGTACTGAGTTCATTGTTTAGATTGCTCGAAGACCGTATCAAAACCATGCAACGCGAAAATGAACTCAAAAACGCCCAACTCCATTCAGAATTACGTTTTTTGAAGTCACAAATCAACCCTCATTTTTTGTTTAATACCCTCAACAATGTGTATTCGTTGGCTTATCTCAAATCCGACCAAGCCGCCCCCATGATTTTAAAACTGTCGGGAATGCTACGTTATATGCTGTATGATTGCGATGCCCCAAAAGTGCCCTTACAAAAGGAAATCGAATACTTACAAGACTACGTGGAACTCCAAGTGCTCAATCCAGCCGACCGCCCTAAAGTGCAGTTTGAGATTCAAAATCAGGTGCCTAACCTGATGATTGAACCGATGCTTTTTGTCAATTTTATTGAAAATTCTTTCAAACACGGTAACCTGAGTCAACCTGCCGCTTTCATTCGGATTCAACTCATCAACCAAGCCCACGAGTTGGCATTTACGGTCGAAAATTCAGTAGGAAACAGTAAAAGTAAAGACAAAATAGGCGGATTAGGGCTGCAAAACGTACGTCAACGGATGGCACTTTTGTACCCTCAAAAACACGATTTACAAATCACAGAAGCCCCCAACCAATACCAAGTACATTTGACTTTAAAAATTACTCAACCGCAATAACTCCCCACGATGAACTGTCTGATTGTTGACGATGAATACATGGCTCGGCTTTTATTGGAAGAATACGTCCGAAAAATCCCGTCTTTGCATCTTATTGCTACCTGCGAGAATGCCTTAGAAGCGTTTCATTTGCTCAAAACTGAAGCCGTGGATGTGGTATTTTTGGATATTCAAATGCCTCATCTCACCGGGCTTGAGTTTGTGCAAACCTTACAATCCAAGCCCGCCATTATTTTTACGACGGCCTATTCAGAACACGCCGTTGAGGGTTTTCGGCTCGACGCCGTGGATTACCTGCTGAAACCGTTTTCGTTTGAGCGTTTTGTACAGGCCATCGGCAAAGCCACCGATTTTGTTGCTTTTCATAAACAATACTCTCCTACCCTTCCTTCTGAAACATCGTTGGCTGTACCTGACCATTTTTTTGTAAAAGCCGATGGGAAACGAATTAAAGTTCGGTTTGAAGATATCTTGTACATCGAAGGTCTCAAAGAATACGTCAGCATCTACACTGCTGATAATCAGCGTATCATAACGCTTCAGTCCATCAAACACTTGGAGAAGTTGCTACCCGAAGGTGCTTATTTGAGAATTCATAAATCGTACATTATCAGCTTGGCTCGTATCGACGCCATCGTGGGCAATCAGGTAGAAATCCACAAAAAACTCTTGCCTATTGGTGCTACTTACAAAGAAGAACTAATGAAACGCTTGCAGTTGGAATGAGAACAAAGCTCTAAAAATATTGAATATCAGCGAGTAATGCCTTTGAAAATACTTCTAAACCTTAACACCTGCTATTATTTTATAAAATACGGCTAAAGAGAGGAATCAATATGGGTATAAATAGCCTTTAGAAGCACGAAGTCACGGTGAGAATTGTTTGTAAAAATGTTATGTTTGTAAAAAATAGAATAACTATGGAAAATCTATTGGGTCGTATTACGCTAAATCCTGACGTATGTTTTGGTAAACCAACAATCCGAAATATGCGCTATCCTGTCGAGATGATTTTGGATTTACTATCAGCAGGTATGACTTCGGATGAACTTTTAGACGACTATCCAGACTTGGAAATGCTCGACATTCAAGCTTGTTTACTTTTTGCCTCACGGCTTACCAAAATCAATAGCATTAGCCGAGTTATCGCTGCATGAATTCCTTTGTCATTGATGCTCAACTACCATATCGCCTAAAAAAATGGCTGACCGATAAAGGCTATGACGTAATTCATACGCTTGATTTACCGCTCAAAAATCTAACACCTGACATCTTTATTGCCGATTTAGCTATTCAACAAAACCGCATCGTTATCACAAAAGATGACGATTTTTTAAAATTGAATATGTAGTTACAAACAACGACTAACGCCGTACTACTTCCTTTTTTTAACAAAATCAAAAGCAGCACCAACAGCAACGCCTATGGCTAATCCCATTGCTATACTTGCAGAAGTGTTTCCCGAAGAAACACCGTAGGCTGCACCAAATGCAACTCCAAGAGCTGCCCCAATACCGATTCCATTTCCAGACTTTGTATTTTCTGACATAATGATTTTTTGTTTTACTTGTTACTTGCCATTTGTGGATTGTTTGCTAATTGGCTATCACCATAATTATCAATCCCTTAACAAGCAGGCAATTACACTTTCTATTAGTTTTTCAAAAGTATAGTTAACTCTTCAATTTGCCAACAAATCAAAATACATCAGTCGTGTATCGTACTCCACATCGGCTTCAGTGATGAACTTGAAACCATTTTTTAGGTAGAAATCAAACGCTTCTCGGTACGAATTTACGGTGAGAAATCTTGCTCCACCAACGGGGGCTTTTTTCGCTTTTGCTTTGATGTAATTGAGTAAATACGTCCCAATTCCTACGTTTTGACTACGGTTATCTACCCCAATATACCCGATGATTAAAGCCGAAAATGATACATAATCGTTTTCATTGGGAAAGTGAGTGGTTCTAAATTTCTTCCAACACGGCTCACTTTCTACGTCTTCAAAGGTGATTTTATCATTGGATAAACTAAAAAATGCAACAAACTTTTTGTGGTAAGTAACCAAAAATACATTGGAAAGTAGTTCGGTGTGGCGTTTGTAAGCATCCTCGTAAAAATACGCATCCACATCCTCAAGGCCTGTTCTAAAATCTTTCAGTTGCTTGCGCGAAACTAATTTTCTGATTTTTAAATCTGCTAAATTCATTTAAAAAGTAAGGGATTTACAAAATATATTAGGACAAGTAAAAAGGTTATTGGTGAAACAACAACGAAAAAAATACTCACTTTTGTCACCCTGAACGCTTTCGGGGTCTAAACCCGCTTATCTTAGAGGCACATTGAGCAACATCGTTGGCACTTGCCGTGTTACAAAAACGCTGCTTATTTTGAATTGCAGTTTTAAACTACGATTAACTGGGAAAAATTTAAGCAAATACCACGAATTGCAAATGTCGAAACTGACTATACGTTTGATATTTTGCTGATAACTAACACTTAAAAACTTCGCTTTGTCCAGTCGTATGTGTCTTTAAGCTAAAAAATATCAAACTATTTCAGCAACATACGCTTTAAAATTCATCAATAGTCAAACTGCAAGTAGTATTTTGTATTTACATTTTAAGACCTTGCAATATCGCTTTTTCAACGGGGCTAAGTAGAACATTTATTTTATTTAGATTAAAGTCATACTTGGTTAAAAGAGGGGGTTGAGCCATAAATTTTGGTGTGGTTCCATAATGATTTTGTGCAGAGTGAACAATGAATGGATGGCACAAATAGACTGTTCCTGCTTTACCTGTTGCAAAAATTTCTTCTTTTGTAGAAATTGTATTTAATTTTTGAGCTAACTCCATAAACGAAAGGCCTTTTTCTCCTTCTGGTTCTAAAATTTTTGCAACATCAAAATGAGACCCTTTTTTGATAATGGTTGGGGCATCGTTTTCAGATACATCTGAAAATAAGAAGAGCATCAATAATCCACGAGCTTTTGAGTTTACATTTATACGCCATTCGAAATAATTATTTGCATTTTCACCTGCAAAACTTGCATCAACATGCCACCCTGTATCATTGGCTGATTCTTTGCTCGGGAAACGTATCGGAAACGAACCCAATGTGAGTCTCGGTAACCAGTTATCTTTTCCAACTAATTGGTCAAAAGCATTGTGAAGAATTAGCGTATTTGCGGCTTTTTTGAATGGTTCAAATCCCAACTCGCCAATTCTAACAACTGGTTGTGTCCAACTATCGGGATTATTGGGGTCGCATTGAGTGGCTTTCCATAAAATTGCGCGGCATTCGTCTGCAATTTCAGTAGAAAAGGCATTTTCTATTTTGACCAACCCATCATTTATAAAACTGTTTATTTGTTCTCTGGTTAATTCTTCCATTATTTTCCAGTGTTACTATTACTTCACTGCTAATTGTCAAATATTCTAAAGTTTGTTGCGGTTTTTGTTTTGTTGAACAAATTCTTTCAACATACAATTGTACGCCTAATTTTCTCAGTTCAACACTATTGGACGCAGCGATTTTTTAACAACTAAAACAAATTGGCGTGAGATTTTCAAATTTCTCGCAAACGATTTATTTTTTCAATCCAAGAGTTGGTGACAACAACCCTACTTAAACGATTCAATTATTAATCATTAGGCCAAAAACGCGGCCGTTACAGGTCATACTTTCCTTCAGACCCGAAATCTGCTTATTTCATTCAAAAAGTAAGGAATTAAAACAAAAAAAGCGGAGGTGCCAAGTGTTTTATTTCTTGGCACCTCCGCCGTTTTGTTAGGTATTTTATCAATTATCGGCTTTCAAGAACTCCTCCAATGAGCGGAGTTTTATTTCTTCCATTTTTAGTTTTAGCAACTGTGCGTTTAACTTCGTGAGTTGGTTGGTTTTAAAACCTTCTATTTTAGTTTTTGCGTCGTTAAAACGCTCCTCCAACACCTTTACATTGGCCATTTGCGCATTAGAAGGACGCCCCGCATAACCTGATATTTCGCTAAACAAACTGGCAAGTTTTTCGCGAAATTGCGGTTCGGCAGCTCCCACATAATTGTCGCCTTTGGTCACTACGAGGGTTTCTTTGAGTGCGTCAAACTCCTTGAGTGAAGGTTCTACCATTTTCTTCAACTTGGCATTTTTGGCCAAACGGTCGGCAGCACCGTCGCGCATGGCGTCCAATTGATCTACCATCGAAGCCAACTGCTCGTTCATGGCGTAGAGCTTCATGGTGGTTTCATACTGCGCGGCGCGGTCAGCATCGGTGTGCATAGAATTCGGGTCGGCCTTTAGTTCGATTTTGTGCTCGTAAGTGCTCGTCCCTTTGGTCATTTTGATGGTATAAACGCCCACGGGCAAACGAGGCGAAGTAAAGCCCCCAAAAGACAAGGTTTTGGCTTTGGCTACTTTAGGCGGTTTGAGACGATACGCCCAATCCACCACGTTGATACCCTTCGATTTTCCTGGGGTAAGGTCGGCTACTTTTTTGCCGTCTTTATCAAATACCTCGATGGCCATTTTGCCAAACGTATGGCGGCCTTTGAGGTAATAAATGATTTTTGCCACGCGGCTTGGGTTGTCGCCCACGTACTCGCCCGCGTCGCCTCCTTCGGCAAAAGCAGCATCTTCGCGTACCACCGTTGGGTTGGTTTGGAAGAAATGTACGTCTTTGGTTACCATCTCTTTGGTGATTTGGCGCAACGGGCTGATGTCGTCCAAAATAATGATGCCGCGTCCGTGGGTAGCAAGTACCAAATCGTTGGTTTCGGGGTGAATCGCAATGTAATGCACGGCTACGGGCGGTACGTTATTTTTGAACTGCGACCAGTTTTGTCCACCGTCCACGGTGATAAACAGCCCCATTTCCGTCCCTAAAAACAACAGGTTGGGATTCACCAAATCTTCTTTGATGTGGCGAACGAAAGTAGGAATATCCTTGGTAACAATGGATTTCCAGCTTTTTCCTAAATCAGTAGTTTTGTAAGTGTAAGGCGTAAAATCGCCTGATGAATGACCTTCAAAGACCACATAGCAGGTGTTTTTGTCGAAACGGCTCGGTTCTACTTGGTACGCCCAAGTATTTTTGGGGAGATTAGGCACGTTTGCCGCCACGTTTATCCAAGTTTTGCCGCCGTCAGTGGTCACTTGCACGTTGCCGTCGTCGGTGCCTACCCACAAGATATTCTCATCGAGGGGCGACTCGGCTACGCTGAATATCGTGCAGTGGTTTTCTGCGCCAGAGTTGTCAGCTGATAGACCTCCTGAATTTTCTTGCTGCTGTTTGGCAGGGTCGTTGGTGGTCAAATCAGGAGAAATTTTCACCCAAGTTTCGCCCATGTCGTCCGAACGGTGCAAAAACTGACTACCGATGTAAAGGCGGTCGGGTTTGGCTGGACTGAGGTTCATGGCGGCGTTCCAGTTGAAACGCAATTTGGGTTCGTTGGCTTCGGCCAGTGGCTTTATGATTTTAGACTGACGGCGTTCGGTATCGTATCGCCAAATGTATTCCGCACCTTGCATTTCCGAATAAACGATATTGGCTTTGGTTGGGTGACGATAAACGCGAAAACCATCTCCCTGCCCTACGCTAAACCAATCACGGTTTTCGATACCCCCAGGGCTTTCTGAGGGGCCATACCACGAACCGTTGTCTTGCAACCCACCGTAGATTTTGTAGGGTTTGGCGTTGTCGAGACTTACTTGATAAAATTGCGAAACAGGCAGGTTTTTCACCATTTCAAATACGCTACCACCGTCCCAAGAGCGATACACGCCGCCGTCAGTCCCCGTAGTTATTTGATTGGAATTGTTGATGTCAAACCAAAAATCGTGAATATCGGAGTGCATTGCCCCCAAGG
The DNA here is from genome assembly GCF_027484545.1 of Runella sp. Taxonomy (GTDB): domain Bacteria; phylum Bacteroidota; class Bacteroidia; order Cytophagales; family Spirosomataceae; genus Runella. The sequence goes on from NZ_JAIXST010000247.1 coordinate 24,904, forward strand.
TTCGGAAAGTTTTGCCCCCATCGCGACTGATAGAACCACTCAAACCACCTTTCAACAAGATGTCAGGGTTTTTGGGGTCAATGACGATGCGAGAGAAATAAAAAGGCCGAACGGTAAGCTCAAAGTCACCGTTGGAGCGTTTCCAAGTAGCCCCTGCGTCGTCTGAGCGGTACAAGCCTTTGGTGGCATCGGTTTCGGACTCAATCACCGAATACAAAATATTGGGATTGGAAGGCGCAATCGCCACCGCTATCCGTCCGAGTTTGCCCGAAGGAAAACCGTTGTGGATTTTGTTCCATGTTTTACCCGCGTCGGTAGATTTGTACAAGGCCGACTGCATTCCGCCCGAATTAAACGACCAAGCCGTGCGGCGGTGTTCCCAAAAAGCTGCGTACAACACATTGGGATTTTTAGGATCCATCACCAATTCAGAACAGCCCGTGTTTTCGTCCACGTACAAGATTTTCTCCCACGTTTTGCCGCCGTCAGTGGTTTTGTAAACGCCCCGATCGGCACTCGCCGACCACAACGCCCCCTGAACGCCCACATATACAACGTTGGAGTTGGTAGGGTCAATTTCGATGGCACTGATGCGTTCTGATTTTTCTAACCCCATTTTGGTGAAGTTGTCGCCGCCGTCGGTTGATTTATAAATTCCATCACCAACACTGACGCTGTTGCGGGTCCAGATTTCGCCCGTTCCTACCCAGATGTTTTTATCGGGATTGGTGGGGTCAAGGGCAATAGCCCCAATACACTGAGGATGTTTATCGAAAATAGGTTGATAAGTAACGCCTCCGTCTTTTGAACGCCACACGCCCCCACCTGCTGCCCCTACGTACATTACGCGAGCGTCGGTAGGGTGGCCTTCGAGTTCAACAATACGGCCACTCATAAGCGCAGGCCCAATTTGACGGGCGCGAAGTGTACCAAAAAGTTCGTCGCCTTTCAAGGGAATTGCCTCTTGTGCCAACGAAGAAAAGTTAATAAAAACCATCCCCAAAAAGCCCAAGGATGCTTTTAGCGAAGATTGTAGTAAATGGTTGATTTTGTTCATAAAAGCTGTACGAATTGAATGAATGTCTAATTTAAAAATGTTTTGATTACTCTCTTAAGTATTAAGTAATTGAGTAATTGAGTATTTAGAAAATGTGTAATTGTTTGTTTATCAACAACTTGACAAACTCAACACTTGGTACTCTTTACTTAATACTCCTTAAGTAAAGAGATACAAAGGCTTAATAATCAAAAAGTGTAAGTTTTGGGGCTTACACTTTTTGATTATTGACTTTAACGATTACTTCCCGTCAGGAAAAGCAAATTCTTTGGGGTCGAGCGAAACGTTGGTTTCGATTTTTTCCATTGTGATGCTTTGTCCCGTTTGACCATTCATACGGTAACTGATTGTAAACGGAAATACCAATCCGTTAATATCCTGATAATCACTAAAAAGGCTTTCTTGTGCCATGCCTTTCATGGGGCCTTTCTTCACCATTGTCCGCGACATAATAGGCACGTAGTTTTGGGCGTCAAAGAAGTAGGTCACCACGTTTTCTTCTTCTTTCCCTTCAACTTTTTGGGGCTTTTTGGTCAATTTGACTTTGAAACACTCCGTACCTTCAATGGTTTCTTTGCCTTCCAATTCTACTTTGTAACCTTTGGTTTTGTAGTCAATAAAAGGATCTGGAAAATCACCAACGGCATCGCGTTTGATGTTTTCGGTATCTTCTCCTTCCATTTTTTCGGCTTTCATGGTCATTTGGTTAGTATTCCAAGCGTTTGTGCCGTCGAAAGCTACTTGTACAAATTCTTTACCTTGAAAATTGGCTGACATTTTGATTTTACCATCAGCCGCCTGCATCATGGTGATAGGCAGCTCCATTGCCTGCATTTTCATTTTTCCTGCCATTTTAATACTCTTAATGGCCATCCATTTGTCTTTACCACCCGTGTTGGCAAAATACTTGTTTAAAATTTCATCCACCGTTTGGGCTTGCGCGGCAACTGCCGTTAAAGCAAAAAGGGCTGATAGTGCGAGCGTCTTGATTTTTTTCATCGAGTTGTTTGTTAGTTTTTTGCAATAATGAGGAAGGTTTTACATTTCACCAACCTCAAAAGTGTTTATCGAGCCAAATTATTTACGGGCGGTCAATGAATTAGCTGAATGGTTGTGGTATAATTTCTATGCCTCTTAACTTTACAAAACGGCTTTTACGGTATATCCTTTCTTTTTCAGTAAACTCAGCACCCCTTTTGCGCTTCCTAAATGCCCTGCTCCTACCGCAAAAAAAGTAGGTTTTCCCTGCATCGCTTTTTCCATGATAGGTACCCAAGCCGCATTACGATTGGAGAGTAAAATATCTTCGTAGCCGTTGAAATCCCACTCACTTTCGTCCATTACTTTGAGCAAACCTTCCACGTCCTGAGCTTTGTAGAGCGCTACCATATCTCCGAATTCTTTCGCAGAATCTTCTTTTTTTCTGACCATGCCAACCAACATTTCAGCCTGTTTTTCGTAGGGAATTTTGTCAAAAACCCCCATTTGAAACTCTACCGTTTCCAAGCCTAACATTTCTTTTTTTGCATTAGTGGCCATTTGGGTGAATATCAACTCATACGACTGCGGCTGACACGTCAACAATGTCATGTAAAGCATGGACATGAGGGCAAAGGGTTTCATTCCGCCAATCTGGTCTAGCCCCATCCCCATTTTCTGTTTGAAATAATCGCTCAGCAGGGTATAATCGTCAGCTTTGAGATAGTCTTTCATCTTTTTCCCGTTGGGCAACATCATTGTTTGAGTCATTTTCGTCATCATGGAGGGGTCATCCATATCCAATTCAAGATATACCTGCTCCGCTTTTTCAAAAGCGGCTTTGGTCGAGTCCGTCATGAAGTAATCTTTAGGACAAATCACGTGAATCGTCCCGTAGAGGTAAGAAGGCTTAGTCAACCCATTGCCTGAGATTTCCCAAAGAAGGGATTTTTCCTGCGCGTTAGCAAAGTGCCCAAAAAGGCAAAGAATAAGAATTTTAAGTGTTTTCATGGGTTTTTATTTAATCATTTTTAAGCAGTTGCCATTAAAAGGAAGCCAAGACTGTCAACATCACCACACTCGCTCAGCGCAATGGGGTAAAAGTAATGCCAAATAATGCTTGCCAGCCAAAAAGCATAAGGATTTGTTTTAAAAACTTCTTTCATACTGAATTCTGCTTGAGCTCGCCCTTTGGCCGTAGTTAACCGAGCCTCCACTAAGATTTGCTTATCAGCATCCAATAACTGAATAGCCGCTAAAGGATTGTTTGTGAAGTTGAGATAATACCGTTGTTCTTCTAAGGTAATGACCGAGGAAGAACCGAACCAACTTTTAGACCGCATTTCTCCCATAACTTTTCCATCGGGAGCTATCAATTGATACGTTTGTTTCCAGCTGTTCCTGAGTTGAAAACGATAGATTTTGCCTTTCGATTCCCACGTGGTTTGTGACAATTCTCTGCGAAGCGTCCCGAGTAAATACCCATTATCAACAAGTTCAAATGTGTTTGTACTTTTCTTTTGCCATTCCATGATTATTTTGGATTTAGTTTGCCAATAAGTCGCCCATTAAATTGAAATGTTACAAACTCAATGATTTTTTTCTTCTAATTCTTCCAGACAGGCACTCAACTTCTCTAAATAGTGGCCGTAGAGTTTATTGATATACCAATTGACAAACGGAATACATAACAACGCATAGCTTACTGACAGTCCAAAAGTCACCCATAAGATGGTTGGCGAAAGTTTAGTAATTAATTGTTCCAACCAATACACGTACAATAGCCCCCAAATAACCCCGAAACCAGCAATAGGAGTCAAAATCAAATTCATACGCCGATACCAATGCAGGTATTGACGAAGCATCTCAACCTGTCGATGAAGCGTACGGTGCAGATCCTCGACGGGCAGTTGACTAAAGTTCCTAAGCACATGGTAGAACCGTGCGAAAGGTTTTAAAAAAGGGATTAAAAGTAAAGCGAAAGTACTAACCATACTCAATCGAAAATACCAGGGAAAGGGACTGATACCCATTGCCAGAATCCCCAATACCAAAATTCCAATTTCTCCGTAAAAACTCCGCAGCATTTTTTCAGTCAAACTACTTGAGCGTTGTTTAATGATTCGGTTCAGCTCTGTTACGGAGACTTCATATTGTAGATTTTCGGCTTCTGTCACCTGCTTCCATGTATTTTTCAAATCGTCCAATTCCATGGCTTAGTCTGTTTTCAGTTTACGCAATTTTTCTTGAATCCGGTGCATTTTTACCCGTACATTGCCCGGTGTGATTCCCACAATTTCGGCTATTTCATCATAACTCTTTTCGTCCAAATACAACATCACTATCGCTTTTTCAGCATCCGACAGTCGGCCGACAGCTTGATAAAGCCACTGCACTTTCTCCTGCCATTCAGCAGAAGAGGAAGTGTCCGGAATCTGGGTAAGTTGTTCCGAAATTTCTACATGCCCTGCTTGCTTACGACTGCGTCGGTAATCAGTAATGGCGGTATTAATCGCTACTTGATATATCCACGTACTCACTTTGGCTTCTTTCCGAAATTTTGGAAAGGAACGCCATAATTGAAGTACAATTTCCTGATACAAATCGCGGCGAGCTTCGATATCTGTGCAATACATCGTACATACTTTCACCAAAGTACCTTGGTTAACGCGCAAAATTTCTAAAAATTCGAATTCATTCATGAATTCATTTTTTATTTAATAATTCGTCAAACGTTGGATTTGTTACAGAAAAACAGAAAAAATGTCGTCTCAAATGAAAATCGAATTTTCAAAAGGCCTTTGACCTAAAAACGATTGCTTTTTATATTTATGCGGTCAATTTTCTTTAATTCTTAAAACTTGTATTGTAATGGGAAAAGGAGTCAGAAAGACGAAAAAAGGTAAAATTTGGCGTGGTTCGTATGGGGTATTGCGCCCATCAAAAAAAGCGAAACCCGATACCGCAAACACCACCCAAAAACCTGCTGAAACCAAGTAAAAGGTTTTCGTAAAGTACAGGAACACCTGCCACAGAAAAAGGGAGAAATGCAGAATATAAATTCCGTGTTTCTCCCTTTGTTTTTTACAGTTTTTCCTCTAACTCTTCCGCTTCGAGGCCGATGCAATCTCATCCAACGCATTCACCAATCGGTCGAGGTCTTTGGGTGAATGATATACGTGAGGCGTTACACGTACGCCTTTGATGTTTTCCCATTCGATACCCGTCGTGTGGATTTTGTATTTGTTGTATAATTGCCCGTCCAGTTCAGACGTTTTCAAGCCATCTACTGATACCAATGCAATAGCACAGGCGTATTTGGGGTCAGGTGAAGTATGGATTTTTACCCCTGGGATTTGGCGTGCTTTGTCAGTCCAATACCGCTGAAGGTAATGAGCGCGTGCCTGCTTACGAGCTGCTCCAATTGACAATTGAAAATCAGCAGCCGTTCCAATGGCCATTTCGGAAGCAAAAGAGCGCGTGCCGAGGCTTTCAAATTTGCGAATATCCGGGCCGTCGGGTTCGTTGTTCGACAGCAAAGCCCATACATTCGAGATTTTATCTTTTTTCACGTACATCATCCCACTTCCAAACGGTGCACACAGCCATTTGTGGAGACTCGTCGCGTAATAATCACATCCTAAATCAGGTATTTTAAAATCCAGTAATCCAAACGTATGCGCTCCGTCGGCAATCACCTGAATACCGCGTTTGTGCGCTTCGTCGGCAATTTTTCGTACGGGTTGAATCTGTCCAATCCAATTGATCATGTGCGTAATGTGCACCACTTTTGTGCGTGAGGTAAAGGCGCTTACAAATTGTTGCACAAAATAATCGTCGTTTTCCTGCGGCAATTCCAAATTCAGCCACACTAACTTGATGCCTTCCCGTTTTTCGCGCTGTTTCCAGGCATTAATCATGTTAGGATAATCCTGTTTGGTCAAAACCACTTCATCACCGGGTTTCAAATCCAAGCCAAAAATAACCGTGTTCAATCCTTCGGTGGCGTTGCGATTGATGGCAATCTCTTCTGCCGAGCATCCCGACAAATCGGCCAATTTAGTGCGTAATGCCTCGCGGCCTTGGTCCAAAATCCGCCACATGTAGTAGCTGGGAGCTTCGTTGCAATATTGGTAAAAACGAATGTGAGCCTCCTGCACCGAGCGCGGTTGCGGACATACGCCCCCGTTGTTGAGGTTTAAGAGATTAGGCGAAACAGTAAATTCATTCTTTACCCACGACCAAAAATCCTCGTTTTGGGCAGCGTCTAAAGGAGAAAGGTGTGCCGTTTGGCGGTTGATGGCTTCGAAGTTAGTGGCTTCGGCAGGTGCTAAAAAGGGTGGCAGGGTGAGTGCGCCGGCAGTAGCGCCTAAAGACCCCAAAAATTGACGACGGTTAAACATAGTTTAGGTACAGTTTGAAAGTGAAGCGGCTGTACAATACTACGAAGACCCGTTCAAAAAGGCAAACAGAATTAGGACAAACCCGTTAAATAAAAGGGATTCTCCATTTGTGAAAGTCAAAAGTGCCAAATCGGATTTGTTTTTCTAACTTTGTTGACTCTTAATATCTTAAAATCAAACAATATTCTCCCATCTCAACAACCACTCAATTATGAAACATTCACGCTTTACCTCCGCTCTTTTATTCATTTTTGTCTCCGTATTTATCATTTCCTGTAGCAAAGACGAACCAGAACCTTCGATGGGCGACCAAGTAGCTGGTAATTATACCCTTACAAAACTCGCACTTAGTAATGGGCTTACCGCTGATTTGCCTTTAACGGATCCTGCATCGGGTTCGACGCGTTCGGGTACAGTAGCAGTCACAAAAGTAGCAGATGACAAGATTACTGCTAAAATCACGCAAACCATTAAAGACAAAGCTGGTAAAATTACCAGCGGCGTCACCGATTCAGGGGAAGTAACGTTAAAAAAGGCCACGACCGGCGAGATCGAAGCGTACATTGGAACCTCTAAAATTGGAACTTACAGCAACGCTTTATTGACACTTTATGTGATTGACCCCACTCTGGGAAACGTAACTCTTATCGGTAAGAAAAACTAAGTTTTCAATTTTCGTTTTCATAATGTCGGTAAACACTCGCAGTTTACCGACATTTTATTTATACCTCTTCCCTATTCGGTATCGAAATCGCTCCTCCTTTGCGGGTTACGCAGATAGCTGCGGCTTTGGAAGCGCTGTTGAGACTTTCTTCCAAGGGCAAACCCAAAGCCTGTGAAGCCAAAAAATAACCGATAAACGTATCTCCAGCAGCAGTCGTATCTATGGTCTTTACACGTTGCGCCTCTACTTGCGTATGAGTGTTCTGATGAGAATAAACAGCCCCTTTTTCACCCAATGTCAACAAAGTAGCTGCATTTGGAAAGCGGGCTGTCATTACCTGAAGAATATCGGCAGGTGAGGTTTGTTGAGTAAGTTCCTGCCCTTCCACTTCGTTAATGATGAACACATCTATTTTGTTTAACGGAAACGAAGCAACTTCCGAAGTCATGGGAGCCGGATTGAAAATAATCTTCATTCCTTTGGCAAAAGCCGCTTCAATGAGTTCAGGAATGCAATTAATTTCATTTTGGAACAACAACCAATCATCCGATCCAAAGTGATTCAGCGTTTGGTCAATCTGCTGAGGAGTGACTGTCCGATTTGCCCCGCCGTGAATAATGATGGCATTTTGGCCTTCGGGCACTACCTGTATGATGGCATGGCCCGTGGGTCCGTCGATGATTTGTAAAAAATCAGTGTTTACTCCCCACTTTTCCAATTGTTCCTTAATCCACAGACCGTCTTTCCCGATATTCCCGGCATGATACACTTCTGCCCCTGCTTTAGCCAGAGCCACGCTTTGATTACACCCTTTGCCCCCCATAAACACGTCATACGATTGGCTGGCAAGAGTTTCGGAAGGTTTCACAAAATGGTCAACTCCATAGACATAATCCACGTTGACCGAACCGAAATTAAGGATTTTCATCTTTGAACGAAGCAGAAATTAGTTATTCAAATGAATCGTGCAGCATTTTCAGAAACTTTTCCCTCGACGCAGCGAAAACTACGTGCATATTTGGTTCTTTATTCAACACATTCAGATGGTCAATCACTGTTTGTCCGCGCGTCAGGCCCTCTCCTAAAATCACTTCCGCGTACAAATGTTTAATGTCAATAGCCACGGTTCTGTCTAAGGCAACCGCCGTCGCAATTGGGTCCGGAAGGTCAAAGCCTGCTTTTCCCGTCGTATCTTCAGTAAAGTTGGTTTTTGAACCCTGAATGTCCACTACAAAATGAGCCATTGTTTTTTCGGTCGCGCGCAGGGTTTCAGCAGCTACGGTATCAAAATGAGCATATTTCAGCGAAATGTCCCACCCTACCATGGTCATGTTCATTCCCGATTGAAAAACGATCTGTGCCGCCTCAGGGTCTACCCAAATATTGTATTCCGACACGGGTGTAACGTTGCCATACCCCATTCCAACCCCACCCATGATGGTACAGGATTTTACTTTTTGCGCTATTTCCGGTGCTTTCGACAAAGCCAGTGCCATATTGGTCAAGGGCCCCAGCGTAATGATTTCCAGTTCGCCTAGAAAAGCGTTGACGGTATCAATGATTGCATCTACGGCATTTCCTTCGTGCGGCAATCTTCCCTTCAAATCCAGCCCGATGTCGCCCATACCGTCTTGTCCATGTACAAACTCAGCCGTAAACAACGGGCGTAACAACGGCTTGGCGGCCCCCAAATACGTTTTTGTGCTGTATTGACACAACTCTGTCATGTACAGTGCATTTTGTAAACCCTGAGCGGCAGGAACATTGCCAGCTACAATCGTAATGGCTTCAATTCGTACGTCGGGGTATTTCATAGCCATCAACAATGCCACTGCATCGTCGGAGCCGGTATCGGTATCAATCAATAAATGTCGCATTTCTCAGTCAATTTTTCAGGCATTTGTCATTACTTCACTTTCACCCAATTGCTGACGCCACATGGCATAGTACAGACCTTTCTGAGTCAGTAAATCGTCGTGGTTTCCTGACTCTACTATTTTGCCCTTTTCCAACACAAAAATGCGGTCGGCGTGCATGATGGTGCTCAATCGGTGAGCGATCAGCACCGTAATATGCTGTTCACTGGTGGAAATTTCGCGAATGGTCTTCGTGATTTCTTCTTCGGTCAATGAGTCTAGCGCCGAAGTAGCTTCGTCAAAAATCAACAGATTAGGGTTACGCAACAGCGCACGGGCAATGGATAAACGTTGTTTTTCGCCGCCCGATACTTTCATACCGCCTTCGCCGATGACCGTATCCAAGCCATTATCAGCCCGGTTGAGCAGTGAATAAGCAGCCGATTTTTGAAGTACGTCCAAACATTCAGCATCGGTCGCCGTAGGCTTTACAAAAAGCAAATTTTCCCGAATGGAACCCGAAAATAATTGGGCGTCCTGAGCCACAAAGCCAATTTGTTCCCGCAATTCGTCCTTATCTATTTGTCGACTGTCAATGTTATTGTACAGAATACTTCCTCCTTCGGGGTCATACAATCCCACCAACAATTTAATAAGCGTCGTTTTTCCACTTCCCGAAGGCCCCGCAAAGGCAATGGTTTCTCCTTTTTTTACTTCAAAATTGACATTACGAAGGGCGGGACGAGCGGCAGTGAGGTGTTTGAACGAAACGTCATTGAAAGCTACTTTTTCAATTCTGGCCAATGGAGTCGGTTGCGCCGGCTTGGCTTCTTTGGGGCGGCTCATGATGTCGCGAAAATTATTAAGCGATACTTCAGCTTCTCTATACAACTGAATCACGTTGCCCAATTCCTGCAACGGCCCGAAAATAAAAAACGAGTACAGCAGCAACGAGAAATATTGACCGATACTCAACACTTCTTTGAAAATCAACCAAAGCATCAAAGCCACGATACAACTGCGCAGAAAGTTAATGGTCGTTCCCTGTACAAACCCTAAGGTTCTGACAAACTTCACCTTGCGAAGTTCTAAACCTAAGATTTTCTCAGTATTTCCGTTGAGCCGTTTAATTTCCTGATCGGTCAAACCAAGGCTTTTTACCAACTCAATATTCCGTAAAGATTCCGTTGTACTACCGGCCAAAGCGGTGGTTTCTGCTACGATTTTGGTCTGTATTTTTTTGATGCGTTTACTCAGTACCGAACTCAACCACGCAATGACGGGAATCGTTAAAAAGTAAACAGGTGCGATAGGCCAATAGATACTCCAAGCGTAAATAATCACGAACGTAATCCCAATCAAGGACTGAAAAACCACGTTGACGACTGACGTAATCATACGCTCGGTATCAGTTTTTACTTTCTGTAACACACCCAACGTTTGCCCGCTGCGCTGATCTTCAAACACTTGGTAAGGCAGTCCCAATGAATGTTTGATTCCATCCGTGTAAATCTGAGTTCCAACACGTTGCGTAATGACACTGACAAAATAATCCTGAAAGTTTTTGGCAATGCGCGACACCATGGCCGCACCAATGGCCATTCCCACAAACTTGAGAATACCCATTATATATTCACTTTCCGTAAAACGCTTGAAATCAGTAGCGTAGCGGTCAATAACTAGTCGGTAAATGTAGGGGTCAAGCAGGGAGAAAATCTGGTTGACAGCGGCTAACGAAAGTGCCACAAGAATGAGTTTCCAATAAGGGCGAAGGTAGCTGTAAAGTATATCCATGAAAAAAAAACACCAACTTCTTCATTTATGTTCCTCTAAAAAGCAGAAGTAGGAAATCAGAAGTGAGAAGTCAGGAGACAGAAATTAGGGGTCAGAATGATTGTCATTCGTACTTCGTCATTGAAAATTCGTCCTTCGTACTACCTTATTCTTAAAACGATACAGATAAGGAGCTTTGTTGGCGGCGCCTGTGTAGAGTTTTTCTACCCTTTCCAAAATATTCATACTCAACATTTTACGCTGAAAATTATTGCGACGCAGAGGTGTTTCCAAAATAGTTTCGTAAAGACTTTGCAGTTCAATCATCGTAAAGGTATCGGCCAACAAATTGAAGCCTACCAATTTATAATCCAACATTAACTGAAGAGTTTCAAGGGCTTTTCGGGTAATTTCGCTATGGTCAAAGGCCAATTTCGGCAACTGTTTCATCTCAAACCATTCGCAGGACTCCGACAAAAAATCGGGCATTGGGTTCACTTTTGAAAAGTCGACCAAAGCATAATAACCAATGGAAACGTATCGCTGCAACACCCAAGGTTCATTCATTGCTTCCGGATGATGAACTTCCATAATTTTTTGAATAAATTCCTTGGTGGAACGGTCGGCTGAACCGAATACCCGAAACTGTTCCAAATAAATATCCTTCAACCCCGTCCGCTCTTCCAAAATGCGTTGGGCTGCTTCGTCAATTCCTTCATTCTGTTCCACATAGCCCCCCGGCAGCGCCCACACATCTAAATTTTTCAATTTTAGCAACAATACTTTCAATTGTTGATTATGAAAACCAAAAATCACGCAATCGACTGAAAGTTGAGGGATAAACTGGTCTTTTAATGCTAAAAAATCATCAAGTTCATTCATAAGTGGCATACTTTAGAGCAGGTGTTCGGGCAAAAATACAGAAAAATTTGAGGAATAAAATAAAAGTTATTAATATTGTCCCACATTGAGATAATAATAAAACCATCCCAATCTTTTTTTTTAACTTTAGTAAGTTTTCAAACCTATCAATTGAAAAAATTCCATGACAAAAACAAAACGTAACTTCCGAAACTCGGCCCGTTGTCTGCTGCTTTGCTGGGGAATAACGGCTTTCAGCGCTGGGCTGATTTTTGGTCAAACTTCCCTTCCGCGTGTGCTTGTCTTCAGCAAAACGGCGAGTTTTCGACACGCTTCGATTGAAGCGGGAAAAACTACTTTTCAAAAAATGGCCAAAGAAAAAGGCTTTACCGTTGATTTGACCGAAGATGCGGGCCAATTCAATACCGAAAATCTCAAACGCTACCGTGCGGTTGTGTTTTTGAATACGACAGGTGATGTGCTGAATGCGGCTCAACAAGAGGGTTTTGAGCACTACATTCAAGCAGGCGGCGGGTATCTGGGTATCCACGCTGCTACTGACACCGAATACGGTTGGGCTTGGTACGGGCGTTTGGCGGGGGCGTATTTTTTAGATCACCCTTCGGTTCCCAGCAACGTTCAAAAAGGAAAGTTTATCGTAGCCATGAAAAACCACTGGGCCACCAAAGGGATGCCCGACGAGTTTGAACGCACCGACGAATTTTACGCTTTCAAAAACATCAGCCCCAGCATCAATGTACTGGTAAAAATTGACGAAAAAACCTATCAGGGCGGCAAAAACGGCGATAATCACCCCATGAGTTGGTACCAGGAGTTTGATGGCGGAAGAGCGTTTTACACGGCCATGGGCCACACCGACGAAACCTTCTCGGAACCTCTTTTCTTAAATCATATTTGGGCCGGTTTGAATTACGTTATGGGCGGCGAAAACCCAAAAGCGCTGGACTATAACAAAGCTCGCCCCGAAGAAAACCGCTTTACAAAAGTGGTTTTGGAAGAAAAACTGGACGAACCCATGGAGCTTTCCGTATTGGGTGACGGACGTATTTTGTTTATCCAACGCAAAGGAGAGATACGGTTGTATAACACCAAAACCAAGCAATTGAAAACCATTGCTAAATTAGACGTAAGCACCAAATACACGAGCAAAGAAGGCAAAGTTTCGGAAGGAGAAGATGGAGTGTTAGGGTTGAGCAAAGACCCTAATTTCGCCCAAAATCATTGGATTTACCTCTACTACTCTCCTGCCGGCGGCGATCCTAAAAACATTCTGACCCGCTACGAATTACGCGGCGATGAATTGGTCTTAAGTTCTAAGAAAGTACTTCTCGAAGTAGCTACCCAACGTGAAGAGTGCTGCCACACAGGCGGCTCTATCGCGTGGGATAAAGTAGGAAATTTGTACCTTTCAACGGGTGACAACACCAATCCGCACGGCTCCAACGGCTACAGCCCAAGCGATGAGCGCCCGGGCCGTGAATCGTGGGATGCGCAAAAATCATCGGCAAACACCAACGATTTGCGCGGGAAAATCATCCGCATCAAACCGCAACCGGATGGAACCTATACGATTCCTGAAGAAAATCTCTTTCAAGCTGCCCCCGATGGGGGAGCTAAAAAAATGTGGACAGACAAGTATTCTGCAATGAATCCCCCCCCTTCGGGGGCAGGGGGGCTTCGTCCCGAAATTTACACCATGGGCCATCGCAATCCGTTCCGTATTTCCGTCGATCAGAAAACGGGCTTTGTGTATTGGGGCGAAGTAGGTCCCGATGCCAACAAACCGGCTGACGACCGCGGTCCGGCCGGACACGATGAAGTAGGCCAGGCTCGCAAAGCAGGAAATTTTGGTTGGCCTCATTTTGTGGGCGATAACAAAGCCTACAACAAATTTGATTTTGCCGCCAATAAATCGGGAGAGAAATGGGATGCAGCCAAGCCCATCAATACGTCTCCTAACAATACCGGCTTAAAAGAATTGCCTCCTGCACAAAAAGCCTTCATTTGGTATCCTTACGGCGAATCGCCCGAGTTTCCAATGGTAGGCAGTGGCGGTCGTAATGCCATGGCTGGTCCAGTATTTTACAGTGAAAATTTCAAAAATTCGGCTCATGCTTTCCCCAAGTATTACGAAGGCAAAATCCTGACCTACGACTGGATGCGCGGCTGGATCATGGCCGTAACGATGGACAAAGACGGCAACTACGTTTCGATGGACCGCTTCATGCCAAGCTACAAATTCAGCAATCCAATGGATATGGAATTTGACGCCAACGGCGATTTATACATGCTTGAATACGGCTCGGGTTGGTTTACCGCCAACGACGATGCGCGTTTGATTCGCATCGAATACAACGGCGGAAACAGAAAGCCTGTCGTGCAGATAGCTGCCGATAAAATGGGCGGTTCGATTCCTTTCAAAGTCAATCTTTCTTCCAAAGGAACTACCGATGCTGATGGTGATGCCTTGAAATATTCGTGGAAAATCACTTCCAAAGACGGTTTTAACAAAGTCCTAACCGAAGCAAATCCTTCCTTAGCCCTTGCCAAAGCGGGCGTGTATAAAGCTACGTTAACCGTGACCGACGCCAAAGGCGCTACCAATTCTCAATCGTTGGAATTGACGGCCGGGAATGAACCTCCGGTATTGACCTTTGATATACCCAAAAGCAACAAGACGTTCTTTTTCCCCAACAAATCATTTGATTATGAGGTAAAAGTAAACGACAAAGAAGACGGAAGCTTAGCCAACGGAAAAATCAAACCAGAACAAGTGGCGGTCAGCATTGACTATTTGGCCGAAGGTTATGACAAAATAGCGATTGCCCAAGGTCACCGCTCGGCGGATGCGAGTGCGGGTTTTGCCACCGGAAAAAAATTGATTGCCGGCAGCGACTGTCAGGCGTGTCACAGCATTGACAAAAAATCCATCGGGCCTATGTACCGCGCCATTGCTCAAAAATACAAAGGAGATGCCGGTGCGGTCGAAAAACTCGCCAAAAAAGTCATTTCAGGCGGTAGCGGCGTATGGGGTGAAACTCCCATGGCAGGCCACCCACAACTTTCGGCAGCCGATGCCGGCGATATGGTGAAATACATTTTGAGCCTTTCCAATGAAAAAATCAACGCCAATTCATTGCCGGCAGCAGGTTCGTATACGACCAAAGTACCTGCTGGTGACAAAGGCTATGGAGTGTATATTCTCCGGGCATCTTACGAAGACCAAGGAAACAACGGCTTGCCATCACTTACTTCGGAGCAAACGTACACGCTTCGCAATGCAAAAGTAAGTCCGCATGGTTTTGATAAATTTGAGTCAGTAAATAAAATGTCTTTTGGTGGAAATGAACTTGTGATTCCAAGCAAATCAGGCGCTTACATTGGACTCAACCAGGCTGATTTGACGGGCATTCAACGAGTTGAATTGACAGTTGCCACTCCCAAAGCTCAATTAAATGCACAGGGAGGAAATATTGAGCTTCGCTTAGATTCACCTACGGGCAAGGTCATTGGCGAATCAGGATTTATTGAAGCTACTGACCAAGGAGGTTTTGGGGGAAATATGGTAAAAATCAACTTGACTCCTACCGAAGGTGTACATGACATTTATTTAGTTTTCCAAAATCCTAAAGCGGAAGGTTCGCTAATGGTTGTAATGGGAATTGAATTCAAAACCGGCACCCCTGCCTCAGGCAACGCCCCCGCAGCAACCACTGCTCCTGCCAATGACCTTAGTACGTATGCTGGTAAATACAAAATGACCGGATTGCCTTTTGACTACATCGAAGTAAGTGTCAAAGACGGCAAAGTGATTATGAATGCGGCTGGTCAGGGCGGAGAATTAACAGCTACCGGCACCCCTGATAAATTTGATGCCGACGGCAAAGCCACCATCTATTTCACTCGGGACGAAGCGGCCAAAGTTTCCAAAATCAAATTGGAAGCCATGGGTATGGCTTTTGAAGGCAAAAAGGAGTAAAGCGTAGGTAAAGAGGGAACGTCGGCGAGGGCTGGGCGCCCCCGTTCCAAACCTCGCCGACGTTTGATAGTCCTCGCCGACGTTAAAAACCAACTGTAACCATTTACAAAAATGACATCTCAAGACAATCACCTTAATCGCCGCCAATTCCTGAATCAATTGGGAATGGTCACTGCGGCAAGTTTGGTAGCAGAATCTGCTTTTGCTACCGTCAAACCATGGTTTGAAATTTCTTTGGCTGAATTTTCTCTGGCCAGTTCTTTGTTCAGTGGCAAGCTCAAAAACATGGATTTTCCGGCCAAAGCCAAAAACGATTTCGGCATCAATGCCATAGAATACGTGTCTATGTTTTGGGCCGACAAAGTCAAAGACCAAGCTTATCTTAGCGAACTTAAACAACGTACCTCAGATTTGGGGGTCACCAACGTGCTCATCATGGTCGACAACGAAGGCGACTTGGGCGCAAGCGACGCAGCTAAACGCCTGAAAGCCGTTGAGAATCATTACAAATGGATTGAAGCCGCTAAATTTTTAGGTTGTCATTCCGTCCGGGTCAACATGACCGGCGACGGTACTCCCGATGAATTGATGAAGGCGGGCGTAGACGGTTATGGTAAATTGGCGGAATTTGGCCAAAAAACCGGCATAAGCGTCATCATCGAAAACCACATCAACGTTTCGACCAATCCTGATTGGTTGGTGAGTTTAGTTAAACAGGTAAAAAACCCGTATGCGGGGGTTTTACCCGATTTCGGCAATTTCACCGAGCGCGAAACACCCAAAACTATGACCATGGAAGGTTTCAGGGACGCCAAAGTTTTGAACGAATTTGACAAATACGAAGGGGTGAAAAAGCTCATGCCTTACGCCAAAGGAGTCAGTGCCAAAACGCATTTGTTTGATGCCAATGGAAACTGTACCGACGTTGATTTCAACAAAATGATGCCTATCGTAAAAGCAGGGCTTCCCAAAAGTTTCAAAGGATTCATCGGCATTGAGTACGAAGGAGGATTTATGAAAATGATGGGTGCCAAAGAAAATTACTTAGACGAAGATGCGGGTATAAAGGCCACTAAGGCGCTGTTAGAGAAAGCTTTAGCACTATAGTTATCTTTTATTCTGCTAATTAGCAAATAATTAAGCCCCGTAATGGGGCTTTTTTTGTTCAATCGTTAAAGAATTGAATTATAAGTGATTCCATCCCAATACGGTATATTGGCTGCGGTGTTGGACTTCACTCCCACCATAAATCAATGTTTTTGCGGCAACTGTCTCTTGGGCTATTTCCTGTAAAAACTTTAAACCTTTAAATTGATCAGATAGAATAGTTTGGGACGATTTTATTTCAAAAATATCAAAAGTCATTGCATCGGGGCGCAGCAAATCAACTTCATTTCCGTTGGAATCACGCCAAAAATAAAAGTCCTGATGTTGGTATCGGTGTTCGTTTTGTTTATAAAATTCAGCAATGATTAAATTTTCAAAAAGACTGCCTTTCAAAGGGTTATGCAATAAATCAGTACTTGTTTTGATACCGAGCAAATGACAAACCAAACCTGTATCATAAAAATACAGTTTAGGGCTTTTGACAATCCTCTTGCTGAAGTTTTTGAAATAAGGGGGTAGTTGAAAAGTAATATAGCTGCTTTCTAAAACAGACAGCCAAGCTTTAGCCGTAGGCTGCGATATACCACATTCATTGGCCAACGAACTGATATTTAGCAACTGACCGACTCTACCCGCGCACAATCCTAAAAAAGACCTGAACTGACGCAGTTCTCTGATATGAATTAATTCAACAGCATCGCGTTCAATGTAAGTCTGAAGATAGTTGGCATAAAAAACGTTGGAAGGGATTTGGCGGTCATACAAGGCCGGGTAAGCCCCTTTGATAAGTAGATCAGGATAATCGTCAGGTAACAGATCCGCATTTCTGAGTTCTGTAAAATCAAAAGGCAAAAGTTTAAACAGGGCTACCCGTCCCGCCAAACTCTGAGTAATGTTCTGTAACAATTGGAAGTTTTGCGAACCTGATAAGATAAATTGCCCCATTAGGCGACGCTCATCAACAATGGTTTGAATGTATGAAAACAAATGAGGTACTCGCTGAACCTCGTCAAAAATAACCTTTTCACCATATAATTTCAGAAACCCTTTCGGGTCATTTTGAGCAAAATCACGGTTGTCAATGTCTTCAAGTGACACGTATTGATAATCGGGAAATGTATTTTTGAGTAGCGTTGTTTTTCCCGATTGCCTCGGTCCGGTCAGAGCAATTACGGGAAATTTAGAACATAAATCATTAATAATACTCACTATCTGCCTTTCTATCATAACCTGTTCATTTTCAATACAAATATATCGTTAACTTTGAAATTACATAAACTCTATTTTGAAATTACATAAACTCTATTTTGAAATTACATAAAAATCAATGCTGCTGGCAGTGGAAAAATCCGTCAGCCTAAAACAAACCAAACATGAAAATCCTCACTTTCCTGCTCACCTTCATTTCCCTCATTGCAATGGCGCAACCCAAAGAAATCAATGCGGAACAAACAGCCATTGTTTCTTCCAAACACTGGTTAGATATTGATTACGTAGGCGATGACATCGTGGGGCATCGATTGGACATTCATTTGCCTGCCGTCGGGAAAGCGCCTTTTCCAATTGTAGTGGCAATTTACGGGAGTGCATGGTTTTCTAATTCTTCCAAAAGCACGGTATTCAATGAAGGATTAGGTCAAACTCTTCTGAATAATGGTTTTGCCGTGGTAAGCATTAACCACCGTTCAAGCAGCGATGCCAAATTTCCCGCTCAAATTCAGGATGTGAAAGCCGCCATACGATTTGTACGGGCTAACGCGGCCAAATTTTCAATGGATAACTCATTCATCGGCGTCACGGGCTGGTCGTCGGGCGGGCACCTGACGGCATTGACGGGAACGACTAACACCACCCAAACGCACTCCATCCACGGCTTAGAAGTTGATATCGAAGGCAGTTTGGGCAAATACACCCAAACAAACAGCAAGGTCAACGCCATCGTGGATTGGTTTGGCCCGACGGACTTTCTTATCATGGACGCCTGCGGCAGTTCGTTTGCGCACAATGATACCAAATCACCCGAATCTTCGTTGGTGGGCGGTGCCATTCAGGAAAACCCCGATAAATGCGCCTTGGCCAATCCCATTTCGTACGTTAACGCTCAAAACCCTCCGTTCCTGATTTTTCACGGCGACAAAGACCCACTCGTTCCTCATTGTCAAAGTGAAAAACTCTACGAAGCTTTACAGAAAAGCAAAGTCAAAAGTGAGTTAATTATTATCCCCGGAGGCGGTCATGGACCGGGTGTGATGATTGAAAAATATTATGAGAAGATGATTGCTTTTTTTAAGGAAGAAATGGGAAAGGTGAAAAAATAAGACTTATCAACTTCCTTCACTAACAAAGATGAATTATTTCTCATTCAACATTTATCTGTGTGTATATTTAAGCAGATAAGTCTTTGTATTTAAGTTAAGCCAAATTGAATCATCATTCAGTTAAAATCAGACTTTCAACAGCTCACTTTGCCTCCAGAGAACGAGTAGTTTACCCCCGTTTTTACATTTCTTATGTATGAAAAAACTTCCTATCCTACTCTCTGCCTTGTTGCTTGTGGCCAGGCTGCAAAGCTTTGCACAGCTTGACATTGTCAAAACCGAAAACGGCTCGCTTTCGGGCACCAAAAACGGTGATATTCACAGTTATAAGGGCATTCCGTTTGCCGCACCGCCCGTGGGTGATTTGCGCTGGAAAGCACCGCAACCCGTTAAAAACTGGACAGGAGTCCGCAAATGCGAGGCTTTTTCGGCCAGTCCTATTCAGTCCAAACCCGTACCTTTTTCCTGCTGGACGGAGGAGTTCATTGCTCCGCCTGAGCCGCTGAACGAAGACTGTCTGTACCTCAATGTGTGGACGGGCGCGAAAGTACCGTACGAAAATCGTCCCGTTTTTGTCTGGATCTATGGCGGTGGATTTTCGTCGGGTTCGGCCGCCTGTGCTATTTACGATGGCGCAGAGATGGCAAAAAAAGGAGTGGTGTTTGTGAGCATTAATTACCGCGTGGGAGCGCTGGGTTTTATGGCGCATCCCGAATTGAGCAAAGAACAAAACAATGCCTCGGGCAATTATGGGTTGTTAGACCAAATTGCGGCGTTGAAATGGATACAGGAAAATATCGGCGCCTTTGGCGGTGACCCCAATAATGTGACCATTGCGGGGCAATCGGCCGGCTCAATGAGTGTCAATTGTTTGGTAGCTTCGCCGTTGGCCAAACGCCTTTTCCACCGTGCCATTGCCGAAAGCGGCGGGATGCTTTCCAACCGCATTCCAACGACCTTAGCGAGTGCCGAAAAGAACGGAGAAGCGTTCCAAAAGAAAGCCAATGCAGCCAATTTGGCTGAATTACGCAAGAAAACGCCCGCCGAGATTTTGGCCGCTACGCAGGGAATACGATTTGGCGTTACGTTGGATGGACACGTTTTACCCACCGACATTTACTCACATTTCAAAGAAGGCAAACACAACGACGTGCCACTCATGGCCGGTTGGGTGTCGGGCGACGGCGGTATCATGGGCGGGCAGGCATTGACGGCTGAGAAGTTTAAGCAGCAGGCACAGGAAAGATACGGTGCCAACGCCGAGGAGTTTTTAAAACTTTTTCCCGCCGCTACCGACGAGGAAGCTAAAGCCGCGCAACTGAAAGTAGGTCTGTTGTCGTTTGCAGCGATGTCGGCAAATTTGTGGGCGGGATTCAATAAAAGCAAATCGTATCTCTACCAATTTACGCACATTCCACCGGATAAGCCCAATTTCCCAAATTACGGTGCTTTTCACACCTCCGAAGTGCCTTATGTGCTGCATACGCTTCATACGTGGAACCGTCCGTGGCAGGAGACAGACCGTCAGTTGGAGAATACCATGTCCGATTATTGGGTCAATTTTGCCAAATTCGGCAACCCCAACGCCAAAGGCGCTCCTGAATGGAAAAGTTACGATAAGAAATCGGGGATTGTGATGGAATTTGGTGACAAAGTGCAGGAACGCCCTGCTCTATTTAAAGCTGAATTTGAATTATTGGAAAAAACTCAATAATAAAAAAGTCGGGCCTCAAGTGAAGCCCGACTTTCCGACGTTTTCTTAACCTAAACTAAATTCTTTAAAAGTCTTTATCGGGTTCGTTACCGTGAATACTCTGCTTTTCCCTAAAAGTTACAGAAGGAACGGTAAGAATTATTCGTTTTTATTGTCCTGAATTGGCCCGACTACGTACATCTTCGGTGCTTGTACTGCGCTGACGTGCCGCTTTTACATTCTGATTTCCGAAGCGATACGTAAAAGACAAACGTACTTGACGACTCTCCCAACGCGACATTACCTTGAAGTTCAAATCTTGGTAGTTAACCGTTCCCGCAAAGCGATTCAGGAAAAAGATGTCCTGAATGTTCAGACGCAACGATGCTTTCCGATTCCACAATGACTTGGCAAATCCCGCACTGATTTGTCCTTGAGCCTGCGCTTTGAGGATGTTGTATTGCGTGGGTGAATTCCAGAATCCGCTCAACTCAGCTGTGTATCCTTTGGGCAGGGTGAAATTATTCATCATGAACACCGTTGCCCCAAATTGTCCCAAATCCAAGTCGGCTCCGTAGTAGAAGGAACGGAAGCGGTTATAAAACGCGCTGACGTTGTTTTGCATCGTCCACCATTTTTTGACCGTAATCGGAATACTCAACGTCAGGTTATAATTGTCTTGATGGTCGAGGTTTTCGGTGGTTACGTACGTTTTGTTTTCCTCAGGAATCTGTTTTGGAATCTGGTCAGCAATCACGTCGTTGATGCGGCTGTAGGCCAACGTAGTTGAAAAAGCACTTTTGAAAACGTGCATAATCTGGAACGAATTGGTAAACTGCGGGCGCAAATTGGGGTTTCCCTGTTGGAACGTATAAGGATCCAAAAAGAACTGAAATGGATTCAGGTTACTGTAATTCGGACGGTCGATGCGACGACTGAATGACACATTCAACACATTGTTGGTATCCAACGTACGCGACACAAACACGCTTGGGAACAAGTTGACGTAGTTGCGGTCAATTACATTGTTTAAGGTTACCGAGTTTCCATTAGAATGCGTATGTTCGGCGCGTACTCCTAATTGCAACTGCGTCTTTTTATTCAACGTCGTGCTGTAGTTTACATAAGCTGCGTTGATGTTCTCTTTGTAAATGAAGCGGTTAGAACGTTTTGGATCCAAAATCCATTGATTGTCAGTAAACGTTTCAAAACGCATATCGTTATCCGTATTTACCAGACTGCTTTTGGCTCCTACTTCAACTTTGCCTTTTTTGAGGGGGTGAATATAGTCAACTTTAGCGCCTGCAATGCTGATATTGGAAGGCATGATGTTGCGAAAAACGTCTTTGCTCGTCATTACATTTTCGGGGCTGTAATAGGTCGTATTGAGGTCATTCCCGGAGTTTCCGATAAAATAAGAGTAATCAGCATCGGCGCTAAATTCACGACCTTTGCCAAAATCGTGTTTCAGGTTCACATTTCCCGTATAATTGTCCAGGCGATTGTGGTTAAACGCATCCGTTGCAAAACGACTGGTCAACGTCTGGTTTTTATCGCGGAAATCAGTGCTGGAAATACCGTTCATTTTAAATTGGTTCAAAAAGCCCGTTGCCAATACGCCGATGGTTGTTTTTTTGCTGACAAAAAAATCCATACCCGTACGAAAACTCAAGTTTTGAGGATTGCCAACGCGGGGACTGTTTTGGTCCATATACGTGATTTGATCCTTGTAGGCAATGACACGGTCAATATCCTGCGTGTTCCGAAAACGAGCGTGAAAAACACTCACATTTCCAAAGGCATTGAATTTGGCATTGCGGTAATTGAGGCCCAAAGAACCGTTCAGTTTTTCGTAACGTCCGTAGCCAGCGCTCAGCGTATAGTTACCGTTGGTACCGAAGTTTTTGTTTTTCTTTAATACAATATTGATCAGTCCTGTGTTACCTGCCGCATCGTATTTGGCGGGAGGATTGGAAATCAGTTCGATTTTTTCGACGTTGTCGCTGGGCATCGCTTGCAGCATATTCATCAAATCCTGCATCGAAATCTGCTGCAATTTCCCGTCAATCATAATCATAACTCCCTGACGGCCTTTGAATTGAAGACGATCGTTCTGACGGTCAACCGTAACTCCCGGCGCTTTTTCAAGCACTTCCAATGCTGTACCGCCCGCTGAACCAATGTTGTTTTCAACGTTTACGACCATTCGATCAATCTGTTGTTCTACAAACGGCTTTTTGGTGATGATTTTTACTTCATTAAGCGTTTGGGTCATTTCGGCTACTTTCAGCGCGGGAAGGGTAACAATCGTTTGGCTCGCACTCACTTCAAACGGAGCCGAAAAGGATTTTTGAAAACCCATCATGGTCGCAGAAACCAGATAGCGACCCAAGGCAACATTTTCAAATTCGTAGTTGCCCGTTTCGCTCGAAATCGCCCCTTTGGCTAAGGTAGAATCCTTGGCGTTCAATAATAAAACAGTGGCAAATGGGAGGGGTTTGGCGGTGATTTCCTGAACTTCACCCGATACTTTTCCTTTGAGGGATGATTGCGCAAATGCAGAGGAACAGAGCAGCAGCATAGCTACCGCATAACTCGTAAAAGTTTTCATGGCTGTTAATTAAAATGGCTGTTATTAATTTCCGCTTCAAAACTACGGTACTTTGCTATACAAGCTACCTTTTTTTACATAAGCGGTTTAATTTTCTTTACAAACGGTTTTTGCGGGGAGAAGTTGGAAATTTATGGTCTACAGTCGATAGTTTATAGTCCATGGTATCAATCTAAGAACTGTAGACTATCGACTGTAGACTTCCTACTTTGTCTTCATGCTGCTAAATTCACTAATAAGATGCCACTCCAACTGGAAAGGTTGCATGAAGCGTGAAAAATAATTGATGAAAGGTAAAAATTGGTTTCTCATTCACCTTTCTCTTTACTTTGCACTTCAGTTCGTTTTCAGCCCAAAATATGTCATTGCCGTATTCTATTGATATGATTGGTGTTTTGGTATTTGCCATATCGGGGGCCTTGGCGGCTTCCGACAAGAAAATGTACCAAGACCTCTTCGGTGTTTTTTTACGGGTTTCATTACAGCGATTGGCGGAGGTACACTTCGCGATATGACGCTGGGAGTGTATCCTTTGGCCTGGGTGAAAGACACGAACTACCTGATTTTTATTGCGTTAGGTGTCATTATCACCGTTTTGTTCAAAAAAGTAATGCTTCGCCTGCACAAAGTCATTTTTCTGTTAGATACAGTTGGTATTGGCGTTTATACGATTCCTGGGGTACAAAAATCACTGCAATACGGTGTCAATCCTTTCGCCGCCATTATTCTGGGCATGATTTCGGCCGTATTTGGCGGTGTCATTCGCGACACGCTTATCAATGAGATTCCGTTGATTTTCCAGAAAGAAATCTACGCTACGGCTTGCATGGCGGGTGCCGTTGTGTTTGTGTTGCTGGATTTTTACGGAATCAAAACCGATTGGAACGCCCTCGGATGCGTATTATTGATTATTATTGTCCGCCTGATTGCGGTGAAGTATCGTTTGTCATTGCCTAAAATTGACCTATAAGCTAACCTTTATGAAAGAATCTTTAACTGCCTTAGACTATATCCGTCTCAATTTTTCTGCCGAAAGCTCCGCTACTGTCAATATTGCATTGGCATTAATGATGTTTGGAGTGGCGCTTGATATTAAGCCTCACCATTTTAATACCCTCCTCCAAAATCCGCGGCAATTGTTAGCCGGTGTATTGAGTCAGGCAGTTGTCATGCCGGCAGTCACTTTTCTACTCGTGACGGCCTTGGGCAACAACATTACGGTAGGTGTAGCTTTAGGGATGATACTCGTGGCCGCTTGCCCGGGAGGAAATATTTCCAATTTTATCACTTCGTTGGCCAAAGGAAACGTTGCCCTTGCCGTAAGCCTGACGGCCATCAGCACGATGATAGCAGTGATCATGACGCCCTTTAATTTTACTTTTTGGGGCAACTTATACGCTCAAAGTAGTTCATTGGTGCGGCCTTTGTCGTTGGATTGGCGTACACTGCTCAAATCGGTCTCCCTGATTTTAGGAGCCCCCATGCTGATAGGAATGCTTTGTTCCATTTATTTACCCAAAGTGGCTCAGGTGCTTCTCAAGCCGTTTCGAATTTTGTCTTTGGTATTTTTCATCGCGCTCGTTGTTATTGCCTTTACCCAAAACTTCGATATTTTCATCAATCACATTGGCTACGTGTTTGTCGTGGTGTTATTACAAAATACGTTGGCTTTATTGACCGGCTACGGCATGGGAAGTGTGTTTGGGTTATCTTTGCAAAACCGTCGTACCCTGAGCATTGAAACGGGCATCCATAACTCCGGTTTGGGATTGGCGTTGTTATTCAATCCGGCCGTTTTTCCGACAGATTTACCTTTGGGTGGCATGGCTATCATTGCCGGTTGGTGGAGTATCTGGCACATTTTATCAGGAACTGCCATTGCTTTTTATTGGAGCCGCAAAAAGGTTATTGCACCGTAGCTATAAATAAAAAGGCTACTAAACATCCTCGTCAACTTCTTTTTTTATTTTTTCGATTTGTATCAAAAGGTCAATGGAGACAAATTTTGCAGCATTCCATACCAGTTCTAAATCAACCCTTAGATAATCGTGAATAAGACGATCTCGAAAACCGGCCATTTGTTTCCAGGGAATTTCTGGGTACTGCTCTCGAAGGGTGAAAGAAATACGTTTCGTAGCCTCTCCCATTACTTCAAATTGCCTTATAGTCGCATCCTGCACCATTCGATTTTGTATAAAGTCAATTTGGGAAATATCTTCAACATAGCTGATAATGGTTTTCAGGCAGTCTTCAATATGTTCTATATACGTAAGATCACTTTTCATATATAAGTCTTAAATCATTGCTGATTGATTTCTGAACGCGTTCATTCGATGTTTTAAGTGCGTTTTCAGTAACTAAATCTATTTTTAACCCTAATAAATCCTCTAAATCATCCCAAATACGCATAAATTTGAATAAATCTAAGGCTGTTTCAAACCCTACCAAAAGGTCCAAATCACTATCTTTTCGATTATCGCCTCGTGAATAAGAGCCAAATATTCCTACTTTGGTAGGGTGATAGGGAATAAGATAATTAACAATTTTTTGGTTTTGTTCGGCAGTCGTCATATTGTTGGAAAATTTTTCAAAACAAATTTACTAAACTTTGAACATATTTTAGTGCTATGAAGCAAAAGAGCCTTTTTTACAATCTTCTTCGTTCTTACGTCCGTTTTTGGCATAATGTTATTTTTTATCGTAAAGTGGAAATCAGGAATTACCCTAAAGACTTACCTTCCAATACTCCCCTTTTAATTGTCACCAACCATCAAAATACGCTGATGGATGCGTTGGCGGTGGTGCTCAATGTCGGAGCCCGTCAACCGTATTTTTTGACCCGCGCCGATCTTTTCAAGAAGGATTTTGTACGAAAACTGCTCATGTCCTTAAAAATGCTGCCGGTATATCGCCTCCGCGACGGCATGGACGAAATGCAGCAAAACGATGAAATATTTCAAACCTGCGTCAATATTCTGAGCAATGGCGGCACACTGGCAGCTTTTCCCGAAGGCAATCACGGCGTACAATATCATTTGCGTCCTTTCAAAAAGGGGCTGGCTCGTATTGCTTTTAAAGCAGAAACGGAGCATAATTGGAACGTTAATCTGCAAATTCTCCCTTGCGGTCTGTACTATACGCACTGTCAAAAAATGGGAGAACGTCTGATACTGAATTTTGGAGAACCCTTCAAAGTCAGGGATTTTCGGGCTGAATACGAACAGAATCAACCCCGCACACTGACCCAAATTACCCGTCGAATGTCGGATGATATCAAATCACTGATGCTGCATTTTGACGACCTTCCTAACCACGATACGCTCAAATGGCTGACCGATTTGGAGCTGCGCAAAGAAGGTGATACCATTACCAACGTTCGTCGCAAAGCAAATGAATTGGCACAACTGCGCCAACAGGATATAACAGCTTACGACAGGCTGATGGCAGAAACCACCGCCAAACGTGAGGATTTAGCACAACAAGGCATTGAAGCTGAGATTTACGGACAACCTCAGCCCTCTGTTTCCTTGTTGATAATAAACACGTTAGCGTTACTTCTGACTTCTCCCATTGCCTTTTACGGGTGGATTAACAGCGTTATCCCCTACTCCATTCCGTTTATTTTTACCAAAAAACTCAAAGACCAACAGTTTTCCAGTGCCTTTCGTATCGTATTCTTTGCGCTCATTACCTTCCCTTTTATTTGGCTGATTCAAATCGGTATTGTGTGGGGAATGACAGAAGCCAAAACAGCGGCTTTGTACGCACTTACCCTCCCTTTCACCGGTCACTTCGCACACCGTTGGGCGCGTTGGTGGAGCACAACTGTTCAGCAATGGAAATTGCGGTAAACGCAACGGCGATTGAAAACCAACAATGCGTACGACAACGGTCGGTATTCGTGGGAATACCGACCGTTGTCGTTTTTTGACGAGTTGTCAACTACTTAACGAAGTCCGGCTTGAAAATTTCATTGTGTTAGACAAAAGAAAAGGTGGGGAAAAACACAAACAGAATGGGTAAAAAACGGAACATACAAGGAATGTAGGAGATTTGAGGGTATAGATTTACCAAAATTCGACAGGATTCCATCCCCCTTCCTATCCTCTCTTCAAAATATTCAGCTAATTTTAGTGAATCACAAAATAGTATCACTCCACGCTTTCAATCATTTTTAACAAAACACCTATGAACCCAAATTGGCATTTACTCCCCAACGAAGAAGTTCTAAAACAAAACAACACCACCATTGATGGGCTCAACGCTTCTACTGCCCAAGACAAACTTGAAAAAGAGGGTCGAAACGAGTTAAAAGCGAAAAACAAACGCTCTCCCGTCGTTTTATTTCTTCAGCAATTCCTGAATGTAATGATTCTGGTGCTGGTAGGCGCGGCAATCGTTTCGGGGATCGTGGGTGACATTTCCGATACGTATGTCATTTTGGGGATTATTATTCTCAATTCCGTCATTGGCTTTGTGCAGGAATACCGCGCCGAAAAAGCCATGGAGGCATTGGGCAAACTGGCAGTACCGACGGCTAAAGTCATTCGTGACAAAAAAACGATAGATATTCCTTCTACTGAGTTGGTGAAGGGTGATATAGTACTGCTCGAAGCGGGCAATACCGTTCCAGCCGATGTGCGTTTGCTGGAAGTTCATTCACTGAAAATTGAAGAAGCGGGCCTGACGGGGGAATCACTGCCCGTGGATAAAACCGTGGAACAACTAAAGGAAGAAGATTCCTCTTTGGGCGACCGCACCAACATGGCTTTCAGCGGAACCAACATCACCAACGGGCGGGCTACGGGAGTAGTGGTGGCTACCGGAATGGAAAGTGAATTGGGGAAGATAGCGGGCATGTTGCAGGAAGAAGGCAGCGAAACGCCCCTCCAAAAACGCATGGCCGAATTTGGCCGACGACTTACGGTTATCATACTCATTCTCTGCGCCTTGCTGTTCTTGGCAGGTTATTTACGCGGTGAAGAAATCGGTAAAATGCTGCTCACTTCCATTTCGTTGGCCGTAGCAGCCATTCCTGAGGCTTTGCCTGCCGTCATAACTGTTTCGTTGGCGTTGGGAGCGAGTCGGTTAGCTAAGAAAAACGCACTGGTTAGAAAATTGTATGCCGTGGAAACACTTGGCTCCGTGACCTTTATCTGTACCGACAAAACAGGTACTTTGACCAAAAACAAGATGGAAGTAAAAGAGACTTGGTTGCAAAATGAAAACGACCGAACTCCTCTGTTGCGAGCCATGACACTCAATCAGGATGTAAAACTGCAAAATAAAAAACTCACGGGCGACCCGACAGAAATCGCCATGCTCGAATACGCCCAAACACAGGATAGCTTTGAGAAACGCTGGGTTGACGATGATAAACGTATTCATGAATTACCTTTCGATTCGGAACGAAAGGCAATGACCACGATTCACGAATACGAAGGAAAATACTATGTATTTACCAAAGGTGCCGCCGAATCCATAGCCCCAATCACTGTCGGCGAAGATGAACCCATTCAAAAAGAGGAAGAGCGAATGGCCGCCGCCGGAATGCGTGTGTTGGCCTATGCTTCCAAAGTTCTGGATACTTTACCCAATGAAATCAAAATAGAAGAAATTGAAAAAGACCTTACCTTTTTGGGTTTGGTTGGATTGATAGACCCGCCAAGAGAAGAAGCAAAAAAAGCCATCTCAGAATGTAAATCCGCAGGAATAATTCCCGTCATGATTACCGGCGACCACCCGCTTACTGCTGCCACCATTGCCCGCGAAATCGGTATTTTGGACAATGACCAACAAAAAGTGGTCACAGGTAAGGAGTTGGAAAAAATGACTGATAAAGAGTTTAAAAAACAGGTGCTGGACATTCGGGTGTACGCACGTGTATCGCCCGAACAAAAACTTAACATTGTCAAAGCGCTACAGGACAAGGGACAATTTGTTTCCATGACGGGCGACGGTGTCAATGATGCACCTTCGCTCAAACGCGCCAACATTGGCATTGCCATGGGAATCACGGGCACGGACGTGACCAAAGAAGCAGCCCACATGATTTTGTTGGACGATAATTTTGCCACCATCATCAAAGCCGTTCGGGAAGGGCGTCGTATTTATGATAATATCACGAAGTTCATCAAGTACATTATGACGGGAAATGCGGCCGAAATTTGGAGCATTTTTCTGGCACCGCTCATCGGACTGCCTATTCCTCTGCTTCCTGTTCATATTTTATGGATCAATCTGATTACGGATGGTTTGCCGGCGTTGGCACTTGCCGCTGAGCCTGCCGAGAAAGGCCTCATGACACATCCTCCGCGTGAACCTAAAGAGAGTATTTTTGCCAATGGCTTAGGAATTCATATCATTTGGGTAGGTCTGCTAACCGGGATATTGACCGTAGGCACTCAATGGTATGAACTAAAGTCAGGGGATAAACACTGGCAAACGATTGTATTTACGGTATTGTGCATGAGTCAGCTTTGCTATGTACTGGCCATTCGCAGCCATAAAGAATCGTTATTCACGCAGGAATTATTAAGCAATAAAACCTTACTGGGGGCAGTAGCCCTGACGGTAAGTTTGCAGATGGCCGTGATTTATGTACCTTTTATGAATAAATTTTTTCATACTCAACCTCTTACGTGGCAGGAATTAGCCGTAGCTTTTGGAGTTTCCAGCCTTACCTTTTGGGCGGTAGAAGTAGAAAAAATAGTAAAGAGAAGAAAAATAAAAAAGACTGGAAGAGTCAAAAAATAAGACTTGGAATGTTTTAAAAACACTCCAAGTCTCAACCATAACAGTGGACTGTCGACTATTGACCGTGGACCACTTAAAAATCCGTATTAGCCTCTTTAATATCCATTTTTTGAATCCAGATGTTACGGTAAAGCACATCGTGGCCTTCGGCTTGGAGTTTGAGGCCACCCGGTGTATCAGTGATTCCTTTTCCACCGTCGTTTCCACCGTCAATTCCTGAGTTAGGTCCACCCCATACTTGGCTGATTTTTTGGTTCTTGTGTACTTTTTTGCCGTTAAAATACAGCGTTACCATCGGTTTTTCAACGAGTTTTCCGTCCTTAAAACGAGCCGCACGGAACATAATATCGTAGGAATTCCACTTACCAATCCCATTATACGCATAGTATGGAGAGGGAGATTCGTTGATAACCGCCGCCATTCCGTGTGAAGTGGTATCGCCGTCGAGTACCTGAATTTCGTACCGATTTTGGAGATACACACCGCTATTGCCTCCTTTTTTGGAAATGTAGAATTCTACATGTGCCCGAAAATCCTTGAACTTATCGTTCGTTACAATATCGGCAGAGCCATATTTTCCACCTGCGGCGGCAGGGTCATTGGTATTTACTGCCGTTCCTTTATCGACGGGGTCATTGACAATAAACCACTTAATGGGGAGCGTAGCCGCCAAACGCGGACCATCCCAATACGTCCATTTTTCGTCGAGCATCTTGCGCGAGCCGTCAAAATAAACTTCAGCTGTTTTTGGCGCTTTTACCCCTACTCCCACTTGGGCTTTGATTCGAGTGGATATTGCGAAAGTAAGAAGTAGACAAACTACGAGTATCGGACGGTGTTGAGCAACGAACTTCTTCATCATTTAGTCAGTTTTTGGTTTAACAAGTTGTAACCAAAAGCACAAGACCGGCCAAATCTTTAACGATGGGGAAAGATTTCTTAGGATTCCTCTCAGTTCACCACTGCTTCATACACAAAAAGCGTTGAGGCATCATCATCGTCAGGCACAAAATACGCCCGAAGACCATCAGGAGTGGTTTCTATCCAAAAGGGATTGTTGGTCATGGGGGCACCTGTGGGAGACCAAAGCGACAACGGCACTTGGTGTATGGGGCGATTATCCGCTAAGTTCACCACTTCCAATCCTCCCAAACGAAAGGCAACAGCGTCGGGCGAAGTTTTGTAGCTGTGAAGCCCTCCGCACAGCATCTTATGTTGTCCAATGTAATGACAATCCTGATAATCAATGTAATAGGATGGATTGTTGATACGAATTTGGTCAGGAGAAACCGTCGGATTGGTGACGTTCCCGTTTGCATTCAATTTCCACCGATAAAAACTGCGCGAACCCCAACTTACTCCATTCAGCGTATTGGCCTCTGTATTGTGCACAATACCTCCAATGTGCTCTTCAAAACGCATTACCTCCGTGCCTTTCATCGTTTTGGGGTCTACTTTATAAACAATGGAACGGCTGTTTGGGCGGTATTCCGCTACGGGCACCCAAATAAATTGCCCATCAAAATCAATCCCTCCAGGATGATAGATTAAGCCTTCGCCCAAGGAAATTTTAGCGGTGAGTTTACCTGTCGCATCAAACTTAAAAAGATGTCCGATGCCTTCGCCTCCGTCGTTGTTTTGGCGTTTGCGCGTCACTTCTACCGAACTCATAAAAAAATAGTCTCCGATTTTTACCATGCCTTGCGGATGGAAACTTGGGAAATGAAGTTTTACCGCCGCTACCTGTTTCCACGGAGTATCGGGGCGCAGCTTAACAATCTTCTCGGCGAGTGGTGTTTGTGCATATAAATGTGCGCAAAATAATAGAGAAACGAAAAGGCTTTTCATGATTAAATGGGCTTGTATCGGCTCTTTATGAAGTTACTTGCACTTTGAAAATTCAACCTCATCCCTAACCCTTCTCCTTTCTGGAGAAGGGGATTTAAAACCCTCTCCAGAAAGGAGAGGGTAGGGTGAGGTTGAACTTTGCAAGTAAAATCATAAAGATTCCTTGTATCTCACTAAAAGCGATTAAAAGGGTAAATCTTTCTTTATTTTTGGCTCAGAATCCTATTCCTCAAAAAACACAATGCTTAAAGAAACTCTGAAATTAGCACAAACACTGTGGGATTATCACCACGTCAATCATACACTCGAAAAATCGGACTGCATTTTAGTATTGGGAAGTCACGATTTACGCGTAGCCGAACGGGGAGCGGAATTGTATTTGGAAGGTTGGGCGCCTCTGTTGGTTTTTTCAGGAGGACTCGGACGGCTGACGCAGGAGATTTGGTCGGAGGCGGAAGCTGATAAATTTGCTTCCATTGCAGTGGCAAAAGGAGTTCCAAAAGACGCTATTCTGATTGAAAACAAATCAACCAATACGGGCGAAAATATCCTTTTCACTCAACAACTGTTCCGAGAGAAAAACATTGACCCTCAATCCTTTATTGTAGTTCAAAAGCCATACATGGAACGGCGAAGTTATGCCACTTTCAAAAGACATTGGCCCAACAAAAAATTGCAGGTTACTTCTCCCCAAATTTCGCTGAACAACTACCCCAACGAGGAAATTTCCTTGGAAGAAGTCATTCATATCATGGTAGGTGACCTTCAGAGAATAAAGATATACCCCGAAAAAGGATTCCAAATTTTTCAGGAAATTCCCGATGAGGTTTGGGAGGCTTATGAGAAGTTGGTTGAATTAGGGTATAATTCTCATTTGATATAGCGATAAACAAGTTGCAAAAGGCAAGTGGGCAAAATGCAAAAAAAGTGATTATGCTTTGGCTAATTTCTTTTTTAGCAAGGCTCTCTGCTCCCATTTTGCCCGAATCCGTTCCCACCAAATGATGTAAATATCTTTATCAAAGATACGTGAATCTTTCAGGGCACGATCGGCAAAATAAATACCCACAAATATCAACAGGGTATTGGAAAACCAAGCGCCGAAAGGCACCCATACCAGACCATCTTTCGCCCATTTATCGCCTTGCAGCGTGAGTACATACGAAAGGATAAAAAACAGTACCGACACCAAAACAGGAATCCCAAAGCCGCCTTTTTTGATAATAGCACCGAGCGGAGCCCCCAGCAAAAACATGACAAAGCAAGAAACCGCCTGGGTGTATTTGTGGTGCATTTCCAAATCATACCGATACCATGCCTTGCCTTTTTCAGCAATGTAGGTTTTGTTGCTTTGTTCGTACGTTTTGATATTTTGGGCCTGATTTAAGGCAGTGGCTATTACCTGTTCTTTTTCAGAAGGAAGCTTGACAGCCTTCTTTTTGAGCAACGAATCTACCCATTTTCCATACTTTGGGGCGGTTTTGGGGATGAGGTTTTCGACCCGAAACGCATAACTGAAATACTGCTTTGATTGACTGAAAAGTCCGTCCTTTGTTTTCTTGTATTCCTTTTTTAAAGAATCAGCCACTTTCCGAAGCTCTCGGGCATTTTTCATGTACTCGTGGTACTGAAATTGATTCTCGTCGGTGCGTTTAAGCCCAAACGACTCTAAGCTTACCACCATTTTGTAATGGTCGAAATACGAACGGGTAAACTGTCGATTGTCGTTGGAAGCAAAGGAGTTTCCGGTTTGCGCTGTCTCCGAATATTGATTTCCCCGAAACAACTCAAAGATCAAGTAGCTATTTTCATTGATAGTGTACATTAATCCGGAATCGGCCAAAATCACTTCCCGATTCCCTGCGTTGTAATCATTGGTAGGATGTCGATAAATGACCAGCCCTTTGAGGCTTCTATCGTTGGGCACCGGAAATTTTTTATCAACCTTAATATTATAACCCGGCAAGTCGTTGTAAAAAATCCCTTCCTTGATATTCAGCGTCGCTTTGGCGGTTTTGATGTCGTAGAGCAGACTATAGCCCTTCAGGTTGGCCCACGGAGCCACTTCATTGTTGTACCAAAATGAAAAAATGGTTATCATCCCCACCATGACCATCACCGACCGCATGGCACGCCACGTAGAAATTCCCGCACTTTTGATAGCCGTTAATTCAAAATACTCGCCTAAGTTCCCAAACGTCATCAAGGAAGAAAGCAAGACCGCCAAAGGCAGCGCCACGGGAACCGTGATTAAACTAAAAAAAACTAAGAGTTTAGCATAATTTAACAAATCAATGTCTTTTCCAACGAGTTCATTGAGGTATTGAGAAATGAGTCGCATTAAAAAAATGAAGACTACAATGCACAACGTCAACACAAACGGCCCTAAAAATGACCGTAAAACCAATTTATCAATCTTTTTCATACTTTCATTCCAATGTTATCGCTTATGGGTCAATCATTAGTGGTAAAATACACAATTTATCACATGATTAACAATCCATCTCAGCGACGGACTTCAGTTAACAACTTGCATTAACTTCCGACAATTTCTTTGAGGCTATCTATTAAACCGTCCCAAAGGTCACTAAGTTCTTCACTATCGGTGTTTACTGAATAATCGGTGATGCGCAGATAGGTGGAGCCTGTGAGGTCACTGACGTCAATTTTAAACTCAATGTAATTGTTGTCACGATTGCTTTCGCTGGTATTAATAAACTCAAATTTTACGCTTTTATTGAGTCTCAGCGAGGTTTGTTCGGCAAAATGACTCTCTTTATCCCATATAAAATCAAAGGTATGGTCGGGTTTAATATTGACTTTATCACAAAACCACTGTGAAAGTCCGGAGGCTGTGCTCACGTACGGGAACAACATTTTAGGCGAAGCCCGTAACTCGTATTCGTTTGAGTATTTAAATTTTTGCATAGTTTTTGGCATTGTTAAGTGTTAAAGGCTAAAGACTAAGGAGTTAAAAGTCAGTCAAAAATCGGCTCCTTTTAACGTTTAACTTTTCCATTCCCAACAACGGGGCAAAATAGAAACTTCCTGCAATTATTCAAAATCTGTTTGCGCATTAAAATTTTTTCTACTACTTTTGCACCACCAAAACGATGGCGGGGTAGCTCAGATGGTTAGAGCGTAGGATTCATAACCCTAAGGTCGGCAGTTCGATCCTGCTCCCCGCTACACTGACTATCAGGCCGTTACAGCAAAATCTGTAACGGCTTTTTTTATGTTGGTACAACATAGGTACAACAAATAGCCTTTTGGGAGCGAAAAGTTACGTTGGTATGCGCCATTCCGGAGCAAACCCCATCATGTCAAAATTTTTATGTGATTTTTTTATTGACAGGTAAAAAACATTTTAGCCATATAATAAAGACAACACTAATCATCCTGACAACGTCGTTTCATCGTGCTTTGTCAATATAATCCGCATATTCCTGCATCATTTTTATACGTTGCGGCAAAAACTGTGCGCGGTCATAAGCGCGATCAACACCACTTTTCGGGACGTGCGCGAGTTGTCTATCGGCAATATCATGAGGGTAGCCCAATTTTTCTTTTAATATCCCTAAGGCCAGGGATCGAAATCCATGACCTGTCATTTTACCATTATAGCCCATCCGCTTGATAGCAATAAGCATCGTGTTTTTGCTCATATACTTTCTTGGGTTGTAATAGCCGGGAAAGATGAATTCCCGTTTTGAATTCATTTCTTTCAACTCCCGAAAAATCGCCAGCGACTGTTGCGATAACGGGATCATATGTGGAAGGTTCATCTTCATCCGTTCAGCAGGGATAACCCACATCGCTTTGTCAAAATCTATCTCTTCCCATCTTGCTTCGACAAGTTCACATGTTCGCACAAATGTGAGAAGCAATAATTTTAGAGCCAGAAAGGTCTGACGATTAACATGATTCTCATAACCATTGAGACAGGATAAAAATTGAGGAAACTCATCGACAGAAATAGATGCGTAATGCCCTCTTTTAAATTTTTTCATCGCAGCCTCTAAGCCATAAGTAGGGTCACTCTCTGCCCTGCCGGTAGCAATGGCATATTTAAATACGTGGCTGCATACGGCCTTCATTCTACGAGAAAGATCAGGGGCTGTTTTTTCAATCTTTTGAAGGCAGTTCAGCATCATCAGCGGCTTTATATCTGCCAGCGGAAAACTGCCCAAAGACGGAAATATATACTTCTCAAAACGGTGTTTAATGATATTGGCATGTTTTGGGTTCCACAAAGGAATCTGCTTCCCATACCATTCCATGGCCATTGATTTAAAATCCAGTTTTTGGGTCAAAGCCTGCGTCTGAGCAGCCTGCAAACGTTTCAAGACGGGATCAATACCAACCTTTATTTCTTTTTTTAACTCATCCTTCGCCTTACGGGCATCCGCTATTGAAACAGCGGGGTATGCACCGATTGAAATTCGTTTTTCCCTTCCATGGATTCGATATTTCAACCGCCAATATTTGGTCCCGCTCGGGGTGACTTCAAGGTATAACCCTTCCCCGTCTGCCATCTTATAAGGCTTGATTTTAGGTTTCGCTACCTGACAGGTCATATTTGATAAAGCCATTTTACAACCTCTGATTCGAGTTGCTGAGAATTTCAATAGCCATGGGCAATTTCATGCCCCCAATCATGCCCCCAACTTTGGTTACTGTGGGTATATGATAGGAATATATTGATAAAGTCGTTATAACATTAACGTGTTGCGAAAATTGAATAATTCGCATTTTGGTAATGATAAATAATGTCAGTAAAAAAATGATTGGTGCCCGTAGCCGCATAGACATTTTCTCTCCAAGTGCCTGAACTGGCTACGATTGAAACGGATTATTATTCTGAGTGCCCCCAATGATGCCCCCAAAGACTGATAATGTCCGTGTAACATATATTATCATCCGGCTATTCTTTATGCAACTAATCCTTTCACCTTGATGCATGGTCAAAAAAGCTGCCGATGCCATGTTTAAGCTATAATCAGGCCGAATTTTAAAAGAATTAAGCATGATATTTCAATACAATAAATAACTGACCAATCTTAAAAAGGACCTTTTACAGAGGTAAGCTTTAATATTTATTTGTCCAGTTTTTTTAATAATAAACTGGACAAACTTAGTATATTTTTGGTAACATTGCCCTATGAAAACATCTAATTTCATAGCATTTACAATAGAGCGGCTTCCCAAGGGCTATGTTTTTACCTATACCGATTTTATGACTGAGGTAAACCGGAAAGAAGCGGTGATAAAAGCCCTTAACCGTATGGTGCAAGCAGGCAAAATCGCTAAACTCTCAAAAGGCAAATACTATAAACCCGAAAATACCGTTTTTGGCCCTCTGCTTCCCAACCAAAATCAGATAGTCAAAGACCTGCTCGAAGAGGATGGAAAGATTACGGGATACCTGACCGGTTACAGCATCTATAATCAATTGGGTTTAACTACCCAAATCAGTAACACCATCCAAATCGGTAAAAGAGACATACGCCCGGCCTTTCAAAGGGAACGTTATACGATTTCGTTTATGAAGCAGAAAAATACCATTACCAAAGATAATATTCCTCTGCTGCAAATTTTGGATGCCATTCGCAATATCA
>NZ_JAIXST010000163.1 GCF_027484545.1 Runella sp.
AGGGTAAAGTTCGTAATCAAGTAGTTCTAAGTCGAGCTCGGAAGGCAAAAGGAAGGCAGAGTCCATTCTTCAAAATTACAACCCAAACCTCGACTTTCACCAAATGTGACGATGAACCATGAACTGCATCCATTGAGTCATGTTGTAGGCCCCACTTTATGCACCACCACGTGGTCGCCTCGGTTGAGCAGTGGCATGGTCACACTCTCACGAATCACGTCTATGTTCATGCACAAAGGCCCGAACATTACTGTTTCTTCATCAAAGTGGCTTGTTTCCTGCGCAGGACTGATCTTATGGTCGTACCAAAACGAAGTAAACATAATATTGACTCCAAAATCCATGATGGTAGCTTTGCGGCCGTCGCTGAGTCGCTTATTGGCCAGCACAGTTCCCAACAAATAGCCCGCGTCATCAATCAAGGCTCGGCCGGTTTCCAATATCAACAAGGGCAATTCATCGGTTTTAAAACCAAAATTCAGAATGGTGCTCGTAATGGCTTCGGCAAATTCGTCGACAGACGGAACGGAACCGGCCATTAATGCCCCTTTTAAGGGATTGGCACTCGGAAACCCGCCACCCAAATCGACGTATTTTACGGGGGTTTGCAGTTCATTTTTACAACGCATGGCCAAGGCACAAAGCTTGGTCGCGGCTATTTTGTAGGCATTGGTGCTCAGCATATAGGTCCCGATGTGCGCGTGAACACCCACCAGTTGCATTTTTCCCGAAGCCACAATCTTAGTAATAGCCGTCCATGCCTGTTCGTTTTCGTAATTGAAACCGAAG
The DNA here is from genome assembly GCF_027484545.1 of Runella sp. Lineage (GTDB taxonomy): Bacteria > Bacteroidota > Bacteroidia > Cytophagales > Spirosomataceae > Runella. The sequence goes on from NZ_JAIXST010000163.1 coordinate 790, forward strand.
CGGTCCCAAATCGGATACACACCCGTGTCCATGTTGACCCGTACGGCTACTCTGGCTTTTTTGTTCATCTCACCGCATAGCTCAATTAAAGAATACAGCTCTTCAAAATGGTCAATGTGAATGATGGAGTTGTTTTCAATGGCCAAACGAAGTTCGTCATGGTGTTTTTCAGGACCGTTAAAGATAATATTGCTGCCTGCTACGCCGTTTCCCAAGGCTTTTTTGTATTCAAAACCGCTGACAACTTCTGCCCAACTGCCTTCCTGATGGAAAATGCGACAAATGGCATTATTGTAATGCGTTTTGTAACTCCACGCAAACTGCACTTTTGGATAACGTGTTTTAAAAGCCCGCACTGCATCGCGGTAATTTTGCCTGATTTTTTGTTCGCTCAGCACAAAAACGGGAGAACCATAGTGCTCAATCAGGCTTTAGACCGCCACCCCGTCAATGTGAGTAACGGGGGTAAGGTCAGATTCGGAACCGAATTTATTCATCAGACCTGCGTTCATTTTTTTAATGAGCGGTCGTTCATATTTTAATTTTTGCATACCGGTTTACGAAATTGTTAAGAGGGGTTTGATTGCTGGGTCAGTTCGCCAAAGGCGCTGAACCGTTGGAATTCAGACACGTCGGTGATTAGATCCCAGGCATAACGAATGAACAGTTTTCCGGAATCGTAGGCGGTATAGGGCTCCACTTTTTCACCCAATGCCATTCTGACCAGTGCTGCCGGTTGATTTTGCCCTGCTCCTGCTGTAAGGTAAATCCAGGCCGGAAAGCGAGGGTTGATTTCCATAATGTAGAGTTCTCCTTTAGAATTCTACATAATTTCAAGCTCACAACCGCCGCGCCATTTTGTAGCTTGGATAAATTTCTGCGCCAATTCAAGCATGGCATCGTCTTCCAAAGTAATGCCTGCCCAAGCCTTTCCTTTGTCGGTGATGTACATTTTTCGCATGGGAATGATACTGATGGCATTGCCTTCGCCCAGTATGGCAATATTTACTTCAGTTCCTTTGATGAATTGCTGCACAATAAGGGGTAGCCCCCATTTGGCGCTCAGTTGATAAAAGGCTTTCTTAGCTTGCTCAACATTATGGGCAATTATGGCATCATAAAATTTACCTTTCACCACAAACGGATATCCAAATTCATCATCGAGTTCGTTCAACTCGCCAACGCGGGTAATAATTTTGTCTTTCGGAACGAGCAAATCGTGTTTCTCTCCAAACTCGTAGAGATTCAATTTATCCCGCGCTTCAAACATATCAGCACTCGGTAGAAAAGAGTGAATCCCCAGTGCTTCAAGTCGGGCCTCAATTTTGATGAAATTGGGAAGTTCGGCATCAAAATTGGGGATGATGACATCAATTTTTTCTTTTTGATGGATTCGGTGTAAGTGATTAAAGAGAATCTCACTTCCGGCAGCCGGGTAGGAAATTTGGTACGTTTTGTCGCAGATTCCGTCCATGTAAATACCGGGTTCCAGCGACTCATACGCCAAACCGATGATTCTGACGGGCCTGCCCAAACCGTCCCGTATAGCCCGAATCACCGCTACACCTGGCCTGGGGCTGTCAATGGCGTTAAGGCCCGTTACGGCAATTACGATTGGTCTTTCATTCATATTGAGAGCCGTTAGTTGTTGAGAAGGTTGTTTTGTTTCAGCATGGAAACAAACTCATCCAGGTCTTTTTCAAGCGTGTTTTTTTCGACCTCGTACTTTTCAAACAGAAGCGTTTTGATTTCGGTCAATGATTTGTTCTCTTTCATTAAACCGATTACTTCGGCCGCCATAGCGTTGCTGCTGAAGGAGTCGCCGGTAGCAGGGTTGAATATAAACCCAAACTCGTTGGTTGCGATATTCTTTTTGATCATGCTCGTAGGGTTGTTATTGCTTTTCTAAAAAATCTTCTGTTTTACCCAGATATAATCATCCAGAAGGCAGCCATTTTTCAGGATACCTTTTCGTTTGACGGTTTCTAAAAAGAAACCATTTTTTTCTAAGACCCGCATACTGGCAGGATTGTATTCAAAAACCTCCGCTACGATTCGGTTTATTTCAAAAGTATTAAATACGTAGTCTGTCATCAAACCAACGGCTTTGCTCGCTATTCCTTTCCTATGAAACGGTTCAGCTACCCAATAACTTAATTCCACATTCATTCGGTAAATGTCTTCATTCAAAGTAATGCCTATTCCACCCACTAACTTTTGCCCATCAACGATTGCAAAACTTTGAATGGGAGTAATTTTAATTTGAGTCGTTATAAATTTTTGAGCATCTTCCAAGCTGTAAGGAAAGGGGATATAATCTCTGAAATTGTCCCAAATAAGCGGATTGCTGAAATACTCGGCCAATGGGTAAGCATCTTCGATAGTCCAGCGGCGTAATAGTATTGACATGATGAATAATTGGGTTGGAAAACAATCCGGGGTACTTGTTCAAAAAGTGCAGTGTGGATTAGATGTTTTTCTTTCAGAAAACCTGTGTGGTAGCAATCTTACTTTCTCAATTTTTATAGTTGAGTAAACTAAAGTCCTGAAAATCAAGAATTTATTTTTGTGAAAAATACAGGTTTCCAATTGTTTTGTAGACAGACTAAGTTTTAAAAGCCTTGTTTTTACTGTATTTTCAACGATTTTAAGAGAAATTTAACCCGTTAAGATGACTTGGATATAAAGAGGATACCATTCGAATTTTTGAACATCTGTTTGCAGATAATCGTCGACAAGTCGGAAAATTTCTTCCTACTTCCAAAGAACAGCTTTCCGTTGTAGAAAAAACCTACGATGAAGTATGCGCCTTTTTTCCTCGGGCAAATGAAGCATCTGTTCAATGACATGGATCAAGTGTTCAAAACTGGAAGGCTTTTGGATGTAGTAGTGCGCACCGTTATTATAGAAGATATCAACGTTGAGGGTATTTATTGTGGTCGAGAAAATAACCACTAACATTGATTGTAATTGCGGATTTCTTTTTATCTCCTCCAAGCACTCGTGCCCGTTTTTGCGAGGCATATTCAAATCTAAAAAAAGCAAATCGGGCAGCTGTTCAGCAGGTTGATTGAGCCATTGCATCAATTTTTCTCCATCTTTCACTTCGGTGAGTTTAGCAGCAATGGGAACTTCCGATAAAGCCTCCTGAAACATCTCACGATCATCAGAATCGTCATCGGCTAATAAGAGATGTAGTTGCCTGTTATTCATATTAAATGGTGTAGGGTAAGCAAATAAATAGCAGGCACTGGCTTTTTATTTTTTAAATCTAAACGTACAAGAGGGCTAAGTATGTAGTTTTTACCTTTCTGACACTACTGCAAATATAAACTGTTCTGCTTTTAAAAAATTTTTTGCAAGGCAACACCGAGATTAAAATTTAGGTAAGAGTCTGCTTTACCACGAAAAAAGCCCGTCAGTAACGACGGGCTTTTCATTTAAGGTTTACTTTAGCTCAATTCCTGCGGATTTATTCGGCAGATTTGCTGCTGAGCGATGTACCCTTGGCAGTTGGTGCCGCTGTATTGGTTTTGGCAGCCACTTTTTGGGTAGAACCGCTGCACGAAGAAGTGCAACATGCTGACCCCATTGGGCAACATTCGCCATCCGTTTTTGCCACCTTTTCGGTGGAAGTCGTTTGCGCAGATGCCGTAGATTTGCTGCAACAGCTTGTACTGCACGATGATTTTTCAGATGCTGCCTTCTTATCATCCGATGACGAGGCAAAAAGACTGATGGAAAGTACGATAAAGAATGCGGAAAACGCCGCTGCCACAAGATTTTTCATGATGAAAATGTAGATGTAGGATTAAAATAAATAAAATTTTCGGTTCTGTCAATGGTACATTGTTGTTCATTGCAAATTTGGTGCCACAGCCTTACCTTTGAATCATCGTTTTTAACTTCATTAACTCATTGCTATGAAACAGACTTTCAGTGTGTTGGTGTCAGCAATTTATTTAACCGCTCTTGTGTCAATGGATGCTGTTTCCCAAAACCCCTTTTTCAGTACGTACACGACTCCTTTCGGCGTTCCGCCCTTTACTCAAATCAAAAATGAACATTTTGAACCGGCTTTTGTCGAAGGGATGAAACAGCAGGCATCCGAAATTGCGGCCATCACGGCGCAAAAAGAAGCGCCCACCTTTGCCAACACGATTTTGGCATTGGAAAACAGCGGTGATTTGTTAGACCGCGTCGGAACCGCGTTTTTTAACTTTAACAATGCCAATACCAATGAGTCTATCCAGAAAATTGCTCAGACTTTGTCGCCGCAGTTATCAAAACACCGCGATGATATTCAGTTGAATGCCGAGTTGTTTAAGCGAGTGAAAACTGTATAGGACCAACGGACTCAACTGAAACTGACCACTGAGCAACAAACGTTGCTCGAAAAAACGTACAAAGGGTTTGTGCGCAGCGGGGCGGCTTTGTCGGCCGATAAACAGGCTCGTCTTCGGAAAATCAACGAAGAAATGTCGCTGTTGACCTTGAAATTTCGACAAAATTTGTTGGCTGAAAACAACAAATATGTTTTAGTCATTGAGAAAAAGGAAGATTTGAGCGGATTGCCGGCCACGTTGATTGCTACCGCTGCTGAAGACGCAAAAAAACGCAAATTGGAAGGAAAATGGGTATTTACGTTACAAACCCCCAGCATTATGCCCTTTTTGCAATATGCCGATAACCGGTCGCTGAGGGAGCAAATCTTCAAAGCATACATCGAACGATGCAACCACAACGACCCTTATGACAACAAAGCCAACATGTCAGGAATTGTGGCCTTACGGGCTGAAAAAGCAGCACTGTTAGGATATGATAATCACGCAGCTTATGTGTTGGAAGAAAGTATGGCCAAAACGCCTGAGAAAGTGAGCGAGTTTTTGAATCAGCTATGGACTGCCGCTGTGCCCGTCACCAAGCAGGAAGCAGCGGAGTTGCAGACATTAATGAACAAAGAAGGTAAGAACGAAAAACTGGAAAGTTGGGATTGGCGGTATTATGCCGAGAAACTTCGTAAAGAAAAATATGACTTAAATGCCGAAGAGTTGCGTCCCTATTTTTCTTTAGAGGGGGTACGCCAAGGTATTTTTACGCTTTGCCAAAAATTATATGGGTTGAAATTTGAGCGGCGGACCGATATTCCTGTGTACCACGAAGACGCCGAGGCATTTGAAGTAAAAGAAGCCAATGGCCAGACCGTAGGCGTTATGTACATGGACTTTTTTACGCGGGCCAGCAAAAGCGGAGGCGCATGGATGACCAGCTACCGCGAACAGGAAATGGAGGGAGGAAAACGCGTTATACCGGTGGTCTCTATTGTCTGTAATTTCTCACGCCCAGTAGGTAATACGCCTGCATTGCTCAACTCAGACGAGGTACATACCTTTTTTCATGAATTTGGTCATGCGTTACACGGGTTGCTTTCCAATGTCAACTATGGCAGTTTAGCCGGAACCTCTGTCCCCCGCGATTTTGTGGAGTTGCCTTCGCAAATCATGGAAAACTGGTCAACTGAGCCCGAAATGATGAAATTGTACGCCAAACACTACCAAACAGGTGCCGTGATTCCCGATGCCTTAATCGAAAAAATGAAGAAAAGCAGCCTGTTTAATCAAGGTTTTGAAACCTCAGAATACTTGGCCGCGTCATTGCTCGATATGAGTTATCATACGCTCAAGCCCGATCAGGCACCTACTGATGTTTTGGCTTTTGAAAAAGCATCCATGGATAAGATTGGGTTGATTTCTCAGATTCCGCCTCGTTATCGTACTACCTACTTCCAACATATTTTTGCAGGGGGCTATTCAGCAGGATATTACAGCTACATCTGGTCGGCGGTATTGGATGCCGATGCGTTTGAGGTTTTTAAACAAAAAGGGCTTTTTGACCAAAAATCAGCTCAATCGTTTCGTAAAAACGTATTGGAAAAAGGCGGAACCGACGAACCCATGAAATTGTACCTGAACTTCAGAGGTGCTGAGCCCGATATTAAGCCGCTTCTGCGTCGTCGGGGGCTGTTAAAGGAGGTAAATTAGGAGAAGACAGTTGTCGGTTAATCGTTATCGGTATAATCGTTTAGTATGTATAAAGGAGATTTGAGCTTTGGTTCAGGTCTCCTTTTTTGCTGAATTTTTCACATTGTTTAAATTTCTGAGAAGGCCTGAATTTTGCAGAAAATACGAGGAATGGTTCGCTTTCCATCAGCCAATAACGCCTGTCTATCCTTTTGAATCCGGTCTTTATCCTTTTTTGCTTCCCGATTTTTCAATTCTGCCCCACCTTTGTCGTATCAACCGCAAGGCCATGAAAAAAAACACATCTATTCTCACCATTATTCTTCTTGTTACCACCCTCCTAACGCCGGCATTGGCGCAGTTTCCGATGGGTGGTGTTGCTCAACCAAAAGCGTTGCCGGGAACGGCAGGTGACCAAACCCCCAAAGGCAATTCCAAAATCACCGGTTTCGTAGTAGACTCATCCGTTACCAAAGCCGTTGAATTTGCGAATATTGCACTCTACAACAAAACTACGGGTAAAGCCGTAGACGGAACCGTTGCGGACGAAAAAGGAAAATTTGTTTTGAACAGAATCGTGGAAGGAGAGTATCGCCTGCTTATTTCCTTTCTGGGATTTAAGAATAAAACTATTGAAAACATCACGTTGGCCAAAGGACAGGAATTGGATTTGGGAGTTATTAAACTCGGAGCCAATGTCCAAACGTTGAATGAAGTGGTTGTGACGGGCCAAGCCGCGCTTATTGAAGAAAAAGTAGACCGTTTGGTGTACAATGCCGACAAAGACATTGCTGCCAAAGGCGGAGATGCTACCGATGTACTGCGCAAAGTGCCTTTATTGACCGTGGATTTGGACGGAAATATCTCGCTGAGAGGCAGTCAGAATATTCGGGTATTGATCAATAATAAACCCAGTACCATCATTGCCAGCAGTGTAGCGGACGCCTTGAAACAAATTCCGGCTGACCAAATCAAAACGGTGGAAGTCATTACCAGTCCTTCAGCCAAATACGATGCAGAAGGTTCAGGCGGTATTATTAATATCATTACCAAGAAAAACAGCCTTCAGGGTATGAACCTGAATGTGGATGCGGGGGCTGGAAACAGAGGCTCTTCATTGTCACTCAATGGCAGTTACCGTAAAGGAAAAGCCGGATTTACGCTGGGAGGGTTTGGCCGAGCCAACTACAATACCATTACTAAAACCAGCCTCGAACAAACCAGTATTTCTAACGGCATCTCAACCCTTACCCGTCAAACGGGTGATGGTTCAAGCAAAGGATTGTTTGGGCAATATAATTTAGGATTTGATTATGATTTGGCCAAAAATCAAAGTTTGACGGCCGGTGTACGTTATGGAGTTCGTAACTTTATCAGTCAGCAGGACTTAGTGACTCGTCTATTTACCAATGGAGTGGCAGGTTCGACCTCCGGTCGGAATGTAGAAGCGAAGAACCTTTCGGGAACGATAGACATGAACGTGGATTACCTGCATACGTTTAAAAAACCGCAGCAGGAATGGAGCATTTCAACGCTTTACAGCCGAAATGGGTTGACCAATGATTTTGACGCTAATCTATTGAACAGTGGAGGAGCTTTGGCAAGTCGTCAGCGTAATCTCAATTCAAATGTAAATCAGGAGTTTACCCTACAAACAGATTATCAAACGCCGATTAAGAAAAATCAGCAGATTGAATTTGGTGCTAAAGGGATTTTTCGCGAAGTGACCAGCAATTATCGTTACTTGTTGGCAGGTCCTACCGGCAATTTCACCACGGAAATCAACCAACCTTCGGGAGAGTTGACGTATCACCAAAATATTGCGGCGGGTTATACCTCTTACACGTACACGACTAAAAAGCGTTATACATTCAAAGGTGGATTGCGCTACGAACACACGTTCATTGATGCAAGTACCCGCGAGGGTGGCCCCATCGGAATCGGTGATTACGGCGTTTTGGTGCCCAGTGTGAATGCGTCAAAAACCATCAAAGGAACGACGCTCAAATTAGGCTACAACCGACGGATTCAGCGCCCGGGTCTTCAACAATTGAACCCTAACTTCAATGCGGCCAACCCGCAAAATATTACAATAGGCAATCCTTCGTTGCGTCCTGAATTGACTAATAATTTTGAGTTGGGGCTGAGCAAAACTATCAAGAAAGTCTTCGTCAATGCTACGTTCTTTGGCCGTGTTACCAACAACGCCATTTCGCAGGTAAGGCGTCCTTCCGACACATTGGTAGGAGCCATTATCACGACTTATGAAAACATCGGACGCCAACATGCGTACGGTGCCAATGTTTTTGCCAACATCGCGGTTACTTCCAAAATTAACGTGGGTCTATTCTCCACTGCGTTTTATACTACGCTGAGCGGGCAGGCAATGGGTGACAACGGTGTTTCTCAAAACCTGACCAACGACGGCTTTAACGTAAGCGGTGGGTTATTCTCACAGGCGCAGTTTAAAAATGGTTGGGGAGCACAGGCGTTCGGATTTTTGCAGGGATCTCAGGTTCAGTTGCAGGGAATGCAAGGAGGCTTCGGATTTTATACCGTAGGAATCAAAAAAGATTTCAAGAACAAAAAAGGGAGTTTGGGCTTAGCCGGGGAAAACTTCCTGAGCAAACGTTATAACATTCATACCGAGTTGAAATCTTCTCAATTTAATCAGGTAAACGACATTTATCTCTATAATCGGGGAGTACGTTTAACGTTCACCTACAAAATTGGAAAGATGACCATGGATGCTCCGAAAAAGAAAGCTCGTTCGGTCAACAATGACGATGTAAAGACAGAAGGCGGCGGACAGGCGGCTCCCGGCGGAGCTCCTGCGGGCGGTACCCCTCGGCAATAGCGCGCGAAAGGAAGTGCGATTGCCAATTGCAAGATTATTTTTTACATTTACTATTTAACGAATAGCACTTAACTTACTTACTAACTTTCAAAATTCTAACAAAATGAAAACAAACAAGCTTGTAGTTGCGACGTTCGCAGCCCTCGTTTCAATCAGTTCATACGCCCAAACAGTGGATGAAATCGTTGATAAACACGTTGCGGCCATGGGTGGTCTGGATAAAATTAAAGGAGTCAATACTTTAGTGATTGAGCGCACACTTTCCGTTCAAAACATGGAAATCCCCAATAAAACGACTGTAATGGTGGGTAAAGCCCTGCGTACCGAATCGTCTGTTATGGGCAATTCAATGGTGCAGGTAGTGGACGGAACTACGGGTTGGATGATACGTCCAGCGATGATGGGTGGCACGGGTGACCCTGAAGATATGCCCGCCGAAATGGTGAAACAGCAGGTAGGTCAATTGGATCCTTTTGGTGCTTTGGTCAATTATAAAGAAAAAGGACATAAAGTAGAGTTGATAGGAAAAGAAAAAGTAGAGAAAGCGGATGCCTATCACCTGAAAGTAACTACCAAAGACGGGCAAACCATGGATGAATTCATTGATGCAAATACATACATGTTGACCAAATTGAAAACGAACGTTCAAGGTCAGGATGGCGAAATTACCTTCTCTGATTACAAAGAGGTAGACGGTATTAAGTTCGCCAACACCATGGAAATGACAAGTCAAATGGGAGCGTTGACCTTTGTGACCAATAAAGTTACTGTCAATGGCAAGGTAGACGAATCTATTTTCAAGAAACCGGCTAAGTAAAGAGTGTAAAGTTAAAAGTGGAAAGGGTGAAGTCTGTCTGTTTCCTTTATTCTATCCACAACAAAAAGCCGCTCCGAAAGGAGCGGCTTTTTGCATTTACTTATTATTCAACTTTCATGGCTTGCTTTTTTGAGTATAAGTATCCAAGTATTTTCAACCGGATAACGGTTAACTAATAACGGATAACTTATATTTCAGGATGTTTAACCTCTGCGATGGTTACGGTTAAATTTTTGAGACTGTTGGTGAGTCGCCAAACGTTGACGTTGCATAGGAGTCAAAACTGACCAGATTTCCTGTTGTTTTTCGTTTTCTAACCGTTTGATATCTCTGTTGCTGAGACGATTACTTCTTAATAAACGGTCGTAGCGATTTTCAATTCTTTTTAACTCATTTTCCTGTTTACGAGTCAGGCTGACGATGTTGTCCAACCTGTTAATGCTTACTTCTTCGTAGGCATTGTCAATCCGAGGATTGTCGTATTGGGGAGCCTGAGCAGGACGTTGGTTTGTATATTGGCCGCGTTGGGCATTGACAGTGGCAATGCTTAAAAGAGCAAGTGCGGTGATGGCTAAGATTGACTTTTTCATGGTTGCTGTTGTTTAAATTGTTTGTTGGTTTACGAAGGTTAGAACGCTTTCAATCCCCAACGTTTAATCAATATTTGCCATAATCTACCAATCGTCTATTCTAATAGACAGGCTCAAAAAATTCACCGATGAATGGAAGTTTATTTTTTCTTCAGCACCAACACCCTGTTACTGTTTGTTGGAGAAAATTTTCAATCATCTTGTTTGCTCATGAGTTTTAAGCCCAAAAACTGATTGCTGGATGAAGCATTCCTTGTAAATCAAAAGAAAACCCCTACAAATTCCTCAAAATAATGAAGGAAATTGTAGGGGTAAAAATTAGAATTTATAAGGAGTGTCTAATGAACGGCAATTTACTCCTCGGCTATTTCTGCGCCTTCGATGTTGTAGTTCAGTTCATAAATATTATCGGCGTTGAGTTTCATAATACCGCGCAACGTATGACGTTCGTCGGTTTTAAACTTGCGTCCGTTTTTCTTGAATTTCAATCCAACTACTGATTCAGGACCGGCACCGCCGCAGAAAAAACAGGCGCTGAACGGAAATGCCGAAAGCGCGTACAGGTTTGATTCCACGTCGATGGGTAAAATATAGCCCGTTAGGAGTACTTCTTTGCCATTCAATTTATTGATATTGGGGCCAAAAGTCGGGTACAGCATATAGACCGACTCTTCAGGATACCACTTTTTCTTGAAAGTAACATCGCGAAGGGTTTCCCAAGAGATTTTGACAGGATTGTTACCTACGAGGGCGCGGTAGCGAAACTTATTACCCGATTCGGCTTTCTCGTCTTTTTGTTCCGATTTTATGAAACCGGTTAACACAACAGTGCTTGCCAAAAGTGCTACTAACAGACTTTTCATGATTTTATAGATTGATTGAGAGTCTATTCAATACAATTTTTTACAAATTTATGTTCCCATTTCAAGGAATCAAAACTTTATCTATCATATGAATAACTCCGTTCGTGGCCGTAATGTCAGTTTTGGTAACATTTGCCGGTGGAGTGGGGTTTCCTCGACCCGTAATTTTGATTCCCGTCGCCTTATTTTCCACAATAGTCGTATAAGAAGCATCAAACATATTTAAAGTGGCACTAGGCAAAAACGTAGAAAAATAGCGGCTTAGTGCAATATGATAGGAAACGATGCGAGCTAAATTTGCGGGATTGGCGACACTGATTTCACCCTGCGATAATTTGGCCGCTGTCATTGCTTGATTAGTAGGGACAAACATCGTATAAGCAGGATCAACGGGGCCGGTATTTAACGTATCAGCATAAAAAATTGCTAAGCGAGAGTCGCCTCCCGTACCTGTAGCAGCACGACGAACAGCTTGCCGAAACAGACTGAAATCAGGCGTATTTTTGATGATTTGTGCTAAGGACTGGTTAGGAATGGGAATCACTCGATTGATAATGTGAATTACTCCATTGGTGCCCACCAAATTGGATTTAGTACCCTTAGCTTGATTGAGATAAGGAGTACCGTCGATATTGGATAAGAATAAGCGAGCTCCTGACATCATTTTGATAGGGTTGTTTTGCCCTAAAGGCATGGTTGCAGTAGCCAATTTTGAGGTCAGTACATGGTTGGTAATCAGCGCCCGTACCTGGGCGGCGGGTAAAGCTGTGATAGCGGCGGCATCCGCAAAGCCCGATGCTTTAAAGCCTTCGTCACTGGGTGCAAACAAGGTAAGAGAACTTGTTTTAAACGCATCTTCGAGCCCTGCGTGCTTAATGGCAGCCCGCAAAATTCCTAAATCGGCTTCTTCAATAAGTACGTCGGAGATACTTTTGGGTTGTGGGGCATCCTGCTTACAACCGCTTATTATACTAACAAGTAATAAGAAACCCCCAATGAGTTTTTTCATCTTTCTAATGGTATTTTGATGTGGAGTAAAAGGCCATAGGTTAGCAGTCGGCCAATAACTCTTTGACTAAACGCTTAGAAAAGGCGAAAATTGTAATTGTTTACGCGTGAAGCTGTGCAAATTCTTTAGCAAAGTACGTCAGGATTACCTTCGCCCCTGCCCGGCGAATCGAGAGGAGCATTTCCAGCATCGCACGCGTACCGTCAAGCCATCCGTTTTGGGCAGCGGCTTTTACCATGGCATACTCGCCGGATACATTGTAAGCGGCAATCGGTAAGTCAAAATTTTGGTCCAGGGTTTTAATGACGTCCAGATACGCCAAGGCAGGCTTAACCATCAAAAAATCAGCGCCTTCGTTGTAGTCCAATTGCGCTTCGATAAGCGCTTCACGTACGTTGGCAGGATTCATTTGATAGGTTTTCTTGTCGCCAAAACGGGGAGCTGAATCAAGAGCATCGCGAAACGGACCATAAAAGGCACTTGCATATTTGGCCGAGTATGACATAATGCTGACGTTGGTGAACCCTTCCGCATCAAGTGCTTGGCGGATGTAGCCTACACGCCCGTCCATCATATCACTTGGACCGATGATGTCAGCCCCTGCGCGAGCTTGAGCTATGGCCATTTTTGCCAAAATTTCTAACGTAGCATCATTCACAATTTGGCCGTTTTCCACCAATCCGTCGTGGCCATCGCTGCTGTACGGGTCCATGGCTACGTCGGTCATCAGTGCCAATTCGGGAAAGGTATCTTTGACTTTTTTTAAAGCATCCAGATAAAGCGTTCCGTCGCGGTAGCTTTCAGTGGCAAACCTGTCTTTTTTATCTTCGGAGTAATTGGGAAATAAATCAATGCACTGAATTCCTAAATCAGTTACCTCCTTCAGTTCTTCCAGAAGTGTGTCTAACGAATACCGGTAAATTCCCGGCATGGATTTTACCTCACTACGCACACCGGTCCCTTCCACAATGAACATCGGGAAAATCAAATCATTGACTGAAACAGTGGTTTCCTGTGCTAATGCGCGCATCGCTGCCGATTGACGGTTACGACGGGGACGACGGGTGATTGAGTAGTTCATGGGTTAAAATCGTTTGTAAAAACTTTCCAAGTTAAGAGAACAACGATTCCTTGACTTGGAAAGTTTTTGAGTATTTTAAATATGAAACGTTGACAAAAGTACAAACTCCTGTACGCGGCTATTGATTTCTTCTTGCGAAAGTCCCAAAAGACGTTCTGATCCAAATTTTTCTACGCAAAACGAAGCCATAGCCGAACCATAGACAATGGCGCGCTTCATGTTGTCAAAACTAATATCGTCGGTGCTTGCCAAATAACCGATAAAGCCACCAGCAAAGGTGTCGCCGGCACCTGTAGGGTCAAATACTTCTTCCAACGGCAGGGCAGGGCAAAAGAATACCTGATCTCCCTGAAACAACAAAGCTCCGTGTTCACCTTTCTTAATAATCAACGTTTTGGGGCCCATCGCCATAATGGTTTTTGCCGCGCGGCGCAGTGAATAGTCGCCCGAAAACATTCGTGCTTCTTCGTCGTTTACAGTCAGACAATCTACTTTTGAAATCACTGCTTTGAGATCGTCTAAGGCAATGTTCATCCATAAATTCATCGTATCCAGCATTACAAACTTAGGGCGATTGTTAAGACGGTTCAGAACGGTCATTTGAAGCGCAGGAACCATGTTGCCCAACATTAGATATTGGCAATCCTGATAAGATGCAGGAATGGTAGGGTCGAAGTCACCAAAAACGTTGAGTTGCGTATCCAACGTATCGCGGGTATTCATATCGTTGTGATATTTGCCCGACCAAAAGAATGTTTTTCCGTCTGGTTTAATTTCCAAACCTTCCGTATTGACACCGTGTTCTTCCAGAGTATCAATCATTTCTTTCGGAAAATCACCGCCTACTACTCCAATTATATTATTTTTTTTAGTGAAGTATGACGCAGTGAGCGTAATGTAGGTGGCGGCTCCCCCCACAATTTTGTCCGTTTTTCCGAATGGTGTCTCAATGGCATCAAATGCTACCGAACCTACTGTTAGCAAACTCATAGTTTTATTAGTCAACGATTGTTAGAATTATTATAAAAAAAGTGAAGGATAAAGCCGCAATTAGCCTTATCCTTCACTTTGATTTACTTTTTCATTGTTTTTTACTCCGCAGCACTTTCGAGCAAGTTCTTAAATTTCTTAGCACTAAGAACCTCTGACGATTGCGGATATTTTTCGATGAGATCGCTGTATACTTCAATAGCTTCGGTATTCTTCTTCACTTTTTCGTATGCAATCCCCAATTTTATCATGTAAGAAGGAGTAAAATACGCGTTAGGCTTGTAGTCAGCCGCTTTTTGATAATAGCTGATGGCTTCCTCTGCGTTGTTTTTTTCCATGTAAGCGTCGCCAATCAAAGAATAGGCACGTGCCTGAATCAATAAATCGGAAGAGCTGAATGACTTTAAGCGTTCGATGGCTTCGTCAAATTTACCTTGCTTTAATAAAGTAGCCCCTGCATAGAATTGGGCTAAGTTACCGGCAGGAGTTACACTATACTCATCGGCGATGTTTAAAAGACCTGGATTACCGCCGCTTCCTTTGAGGGCTTTGTTCAAAGAATCTGACTCAAAAGCAAATACGGGGCTGAACAAAACTGCCTGAGCTTGTTCGTCCTGACTGCTTACGTACCAGTGATAGCCAAACCATCCTGCTAATGCGGCCACGATTACGCCGCCTGCTACGATGAGAATTTTACGATTCTTTTCGAGGCCTTTTTCAAACTTGGTCAACTCTCCCGCTAAACCCTCTGGACTCTCTAAAAACTCTAGCCCTGAATCTGTGTCTTTATTGCTCATTACCATTGATTTTCAAATTGGACTGCAAAATTAGGAAAACTCTTGTAACTCAAAAAGAACTATTTTATTTTTTAATGATTTCTATAAATTCACCGGGCTTAAATCTTAGACTTATAGGTGATATTTCTAAAGCCTCCATTGTCAATAACGATGCCAAATTGCTGTTTTTGAAAAAATAATTTGTGACAGTACAATAGCGGAGTACAAAAATCAAAACATAAAATTTACGGGACTATTTCGAATCTTTTCGACGTCGGCGTATTATTTTTTGCCAAAATGAGAGCTTATTATCATCTTCTCCATAATAGCTGCCCGATTTTCCGTAATAATTGTAACCGTATTTATAACTATATCCATAACCTTTTGAAGCATAATAAGATGCAGGGGCTAAGGTCGCGTACAGGTCATCTTTGTAAAAATCATTCACAATAACTCCCACCGATTTAAGATTAAATTCTTCGGTCATTTGGTCGGCAAGCAAATAGGCTTCTTTACTTGAGTAGAGCCAGCGAATGATAAAAATAACCAAATCGCTTTTTTTAAGAAGCGGTATATTGTCGGAAACAAGGCCAATGGGGGCAGTATCTACCAACACATAATCATATTGGTTTTGCGCATTATTAATCAGGTTCTCAAAGCGCTTATTTTGAATAAGTTCGGTAGGGTTAAAGGGGACAGGGCCAGAAGTAATATAGTCGAGCCTTTCAATGACTGAATGTTGGACTATTTTCTGATAGTCATCCACCTTTCCTGCAAGATAGCTACTGAGCCCCACTTTATTGTTATTGTTGAAAAAACGGTGGATTTTGGAGCGACGCAAATCAGAGCCAACAATGAGTACTTTTTTGCCGACTTTGGTTAGAGAGGTTGCCAAATTCAGAGTGACAAATGATTTCCCTTCTCCTGAAAGTTCGGAAGTGATTACCAATAATTTCCCCTTATTGTCGGCAGTATCGGCCAAAAAACTAAGATTGGTCCGAATGCTGTTGATAGATTCCGAGAAAAGAGAGCGATTTTCTAAAAAACGCAAAAGGTCTTTTTCGTTGTTATGAATTTTTTCGGGGTATCGTTGAATAAGCCCCAGAAGATTGACTCGTTCGTTTTGCCCTATTTTGGTAATTTCTGTAAATTTATTGTTGAGAAAACGCACTAAAAAGATAGAGCCCACGCCGACAATTAATCCCAAAATAAGGCAAACCATAAAAATACGCACACCTTGTGGGTAAATCTTGTAAGCATAAGTTCGATTCAAAACCGTAAAAGAGGGAAGCATTCCTGCTTTTACAATGGAGGTCTCAATTTCTTTATTGATGAGAAGAAGGTATATTTTTTCGTTGACATCCCGGTCATTTTGAAGGTAGCCCAATTCCCTCTCCACAGAAGGCAAGGTGTTCATTCGGCTTTTGAGCAAACTCAAATTCCGGTTAATGATGTTTAGCGTGCTTTCGTTTTTTTGACGCTGCACTTGAATGTTACTCAAAATCTGTTCCCGTATTCGCTCAATTTCATCGTCAGCGGCTTTGACAACGGGGTTGTTGACACTTAAATTTTTTCCGATGATAAACGCTTTTCTATCCAGAATTAAGCGGTTCAGGTCACCTACAAGTTTCAGAAGTACACCGTCACTGTTAACATCCAAGCCGATGCTGCCTACATTGATGGGCTCAAAGCGATTGGTAAGGCTTTGCTCCAGAAGATTGATGTAGGCTTTCTGAATTTCCAGCGTGTTTTTTTGAGTTTCAAAGCTTGTCATTTGTCCTATGACATCATTCATGGACACTTGCAGATTGGGAACAGACTTTCGTTGTTTGTAAATTTCTAATTGCGAAGAAGCTTTCTGCAAAGCAGAAGAATAAATTTTGATTTGTTCCTGAATAAAGTTGATGGTAAGGTTGGATGAACGCTTCTTTTGGCCTAAGTTGTATTCTTCATACGACTCAATGAGTCTTTGCAAAAAATCCTGAGTAAATCTCTGATTATTATACGTAAACGAGACATTCAGGATGGGTAGGTTCTGCTCTTCTTCTGCCACGTGAATTTGGTCATCCAGCGAACTCCTGATTTCGTTGAGGTCATTGTAGATAAAAAGATAATCCTGCGACAGCCGCTCTACTGAATTTATACTGAAAGACAGACCGGTAACCGAAACAAGGGTGTCTTTAGAAAGGTCAAATTTCAAGACTTCAGTTTCGTCTTCTGTTTTATAGGTAATAATTCCATTTTTTTTGATTTCGAACAGGCCGTATCTATACTTTCCCGCATCGTAAGAGATGATTTGAGCCGTAAACGGTTGGTAGGGATAGACGTCTTCGCGTCGAAAAGTAGATTCTTGGTAAAAAGTAAAAGGATAGTTCAACTTTTTGATGGCACTGTTAATCACTTCTTCCGATTGAATAACGAATCGTTCTGTGAGGTATTCCTGAGCTGCTGCGTCAGGTTGAATCAACTGATTTAGCTCATCCAATTCAGTTTGCTTTTCGTTATAACGCAACACTACATCGGCCACATAACGGGGATTGGCAATCTGTAGAAAAATGAAGCATCCGCCTAATGTTAATACCAACGCTCCCACTACCCAATACCAACGGCTCCATAGTACTTTAAATATGCGCTTGATGTCAATATCAGCGGATATTTCTGTGTGTCTATCCTGCGTTTTATTCCAATTTACATTTTGCATATAAGCGGCTGCCTGATTTTTTACTCCAAATGGTTGAGCAAAGGTAATTGTTGTAATTTGTCAAAGTGTGGATTCTTGGCCAATTCATTCAATTTTTGCAAATGACGAAGTCCGTGTGCGTCGCTTCCTACGGCATCAATGTAATCAGTGTCCAGCAGTTGGAAGGCCGCCCGACGCTCTGCCGAGCCATAATGTCCCGTAAGAGATAATAGATTTAATTGAAAACAAACTCCGCGATTTTTCCATTTCCCCCACTCTTGAGGTTTACCGTGCCAGTAGCGATATCGTTCGGGATGGGCCAAAAGCGGCGTATATCCCTTACGCTGCAATTTTTCTACCAGCTTTGTGGCCCATAAGATAGGCGATTGCATCGGAAATTCAAACAGTATATACTGATTTTCGATGGGTAAAAGTTGGTCTTGTTCAATTAATTGCAGAAAATTTTCATCCGCAAAATACTCGGCCGAGGCTTCGAGTACTAAAGGCAATTGATGAGCTGTAATCAGATGTTGCACTTTGCTTTGTGCTTCGATGATAGACTCCTTGGTGTTTTTGAAATAATCGGCTCGTACGTGAGGAGTGGCAACAATTTTTTTTATTCCCAATCGTACGTACTCTTGCAGCATTTCTAAACTTTGTTCTGCGTTCTGAGAGCCATCATCTATTCCGGGAAGCACATGAGAATGCCAATCACTTTCGATAGATTCCAACAGAAAAGGTACACTGGGAATGGAGGATTTGGATTTGAAAAATGAAAACATGATTTAACGAAAAGCTAAGTATAGGCTTAATACAACGGCCAATGCGTTGAGTCCAATAGCTATTGGAGATAAGATACTGGCTACGCGTTGGTTTTTGATAGTACGAAGACTACCCTTAGACGGGGGGATAAACACATAGTCACCGTCAAAGACAGGGATGTTGGCTATGGCAGGGTCTCCCAGGTTTCGGATGTCAAAATTTACTTCCTGTTGGATTCCGGAACGAGTGCGAATGAGTTTGATGGTACGATCGGCACTGCCAAAGTCAATGCCGCCCGAGAGCGCGATGACTTCACCAAGCGTGAGTTTTTCATTTTCAAGTGTAATCATCCCCTGTCGAGCTACTGATCCAAGTACCCTAATACGGAGATTGATAATGTCTATGTCGAAAACCGGGTTATTTATCAGGTTTTGATACCGTTTTTCAATTTCAGCCACGGTTTCCGCTTTCGATAATCCTGCTACTTTTACTCTTCCCACCTGCGGAAGAATGATTTGCCCAAGTCGGTCAACGGTCGTTAAATAGAACGCGGCACTTCCAGCCTGCCCCGATGCCATAGGAGAGGTTCCTACGCTGAGATTGCCAGCTTGAGGATAAATGGTTTCCAGGGCATTCAGGCTTCTGATTTGAAGGCGGTCACCAGGTTTGATTCGATAAGTGGTTGTATCTAAGGGTACTACAAAACGACTGGTGATAATCGTTTCGGAAACTTTTGTACTGTCAGGGGTATTTTTTTGTGCCCAAATTTGAGTACAAACTAAAAAGAATAAGAGAATGAAACGCATAGCAGAAAAGTTGAAGAGGATTAACCTCGAAACAAAAATACGTAAATTGCCCGCTCGACCAAAATACGCGCGGAATGCTGAAACCTTTCTATAATCAATCGCTCATCGAAGCAGGCCTTGACGAAGTAGGTCGGGGCTGCTTAGCCGGACCTGTGGTGGCGGCGGCAGTGATATTGCCTAAAGATTACAAAAATTCGTTATTGAATGACTCTAAGCAGCTTACCAAAGCTCAGAGAAATCAAATCCGTACTGAGATTATGGAATTTGCTTTGTCTTGGGCAGTTGCCGAAGTGTCTAACGAAGAAATAGATAAAATCAACATTCTGAATGCCAGTTTTTTGGCCATGCACCGTGCCATTGACCAATTATTGATTATTCCGGAACATTTGCTGGTCGACGGCAATCGTTTTACGCCTTATCCCTTTGTTCCTCATACGTGTATCGTCAAAGGAGATGCCAAATTTATGAGCATTGCAGCGGCATCTGTGTTGGCCAAAACCTACCGCGATGACCTGATGGAGCGTTTAGCCGTTGAGTTTTCTCATTATGGCTGGGAGCAAAATGCGGGCTATCCTACGGCTTTGCACCGAGCCGGTATACGCGAATTTGGCACCTGCCGTCATCATCGGATGTCTTTTCGATTGTTGTGACGATACGCCTGTATGTATAAAAATCTATTTTTCTGAGCCCCCTTTGTGCCTATGTGGTTAGGAAGCAGTACCTTTGCGGAAAATTCTTCTAAAATCGTAATTTGTATAATCCAAAATCGTACACCCAATGGTTTCTACCACGATTGCCCGCGATACCCAAATTTTTGATTTAATCGCCAAAGAACACCACCGCCAAGAATCCGGTATTGAGCTGATTGCTTCCGAAAACTTCACTTCTCCGCAAGTAATGGAGGCACAAGGCAGTGTATTGACCAACAAATACGCTGAAGGCTTACCGGGCAAACGTTACTACGGTGGCTGTGAGGTAGTGGATCAAATTGAGCAGATAGCCATTGATCGCCTTAAAGAATTGTTTGGCGCTACTTGGGCAAACGTGCAGCCTCACTCCGGTGCCCAGGCAAATACGGCCGTGTTTTTGGCTTGCCTGCAACCCGGTGATAAAATTTTAGGTTTCAACTTGGCACACGGCGGTCACTTGACCCACGGTTCGCCCGTTAATATTTCGGGTAAATACTTCCAACCGTTTTTCTACGGAGTAGAGCAGGAAACTGGGCTCATTGATTGGAATAAAGTAGAAGAAACGGCGTTGAAAGAACGTCCTAAGATGATTATCTGCGGTGCTTCCGCTTACAGTCGCGATTGGGATTATGTTCGCTTACGGGCCATTGCCGACCAAATCGGCGCCGTACTTTTGGCCGATATTTCACACCCCGCAGGTCTGATTGCTAAAGGTTTATTGAATGACCCCTTGGAGCATTGCCACATCGTAACCACTACTACTCACAAAACCCTTCGCGGGCCGCGCGGTGGAGTCATTATGTTGCGGAATGATTTTGAAAATCCATTCGGCATTAAAACTCTAAAAGGCGAGATTCGTATGATGTCGTCGTTGTTGGATTCGGGTGTGTTCCCGGGTACTCAAGGCGGACCTTTGGAGCACGTAATCGCTGCCAAAGCAGTTGCTTTTGGTGAAGCCCTCACCGACGATTATCACGATTATGCCGTACAACTACGCAAAAATGCCCACGCAATGGCACAGGCATTTGTAGATAAAGGTTATAAAATTATCTCGGGTGGAACTGACAATCACCTGATGTTGATTGATTTAAGCACAAAAGGCTTAACTGGTAAATTGGCCGAAAACACCCTTATCAAGGCAGATATTACGGTTAATAAAAATATGGTTCCGTTTGATACCAAATCGCCAATGGTTACTTCGGGAATGCGCGTAGGAACTCCTGCCATGACGACCCGTGGCCTCAAAGAAGCTGATATGGAACGTATCGTAGATTTGATGGATACTGTATTGATGAACGCCGAAAATGACGCTAAAATTGAAGCGGTAAAACAGGAAGTAAACAATTGGATGGCTGAAGTGCCTCTTTATAAGTAATACGTTTACGGTTGGTAGTTTAGGGTTTACAGGTTATCTTAACAACTGTAAACCCTAAGCTTAAAAACAGTAAACCGAACCCTCAATTATTCTTCTCCAGTAACTTTACCAATACCCCAAAATCCTTAGGATAAGGAGCTTCCACTGTGATGGGGTCACCATTCATTAACTTAAAAGTTAGCGAATAGGCATGGAGTGCCACTCGGTGCATAATGGGTAATTCGTCGGTCTCCTGTTTCAGTTTGTAATCTTTCTTCAACTCCGACAAATAAATATCTTTTCCGCCATAAGTGGGGTCACAGACGATAGGGGCTTTCAGGCATTGTAAATGAACGCGAATCTGGTGCATACGTCCCGTGATGGGCAGACATTCTACCAACGTATGTTTCTTGAAAGCTTTCAACGTAAAGAATATCGTTTCAGCCGCCTTACCTTTTTGACGGTCTATTTTTACGGCCGTGCCATCTTTGAGAGGAGCGATGGGCAAAAACACAGAAATACTGTCGAAATCATGAACGCCGTTGGCTACGGCATGGTAGCGTTTGGTAACTTCGCGGTGTTCAAACTGCATAGCTAAGTGCCGATACGCTTCCGGATTTTTTGCAATGGCCAATACACCCGAAGTTTCTTTGTCCAAACGGTGAGCTACCTGAGCGTCAAAACTATACTCCTTGGCCATTCGTAAGATACTCACCGATTTGTCGGCGGTTCGCTCGTTGATGGTGGCAACGTGCGGAGGTTTATTGATAACGATGTAGTCTTCGTTCTCAAATAGAATTAAATCTTTAAAATTAACTTTAATCATTAAGCGCTACGCTTGATTTCAGTCAAGCTGTTTTTGTGTTTATAAAACCTTTATTCGGTTATTTATCACAAAATTAGCCTTTTATTTCACGACTTGCTAACGCCGGCCTCAAAAGGCAGGTCTATCAAAACCTGTTTTAACGGGGCATTTTGAAGGGACAAATTGGCTTTTTCACCGTAAAGCAGTCGAAGTTTATGTTGAATACTTTGAAGGCCATAGCCACCATTGATAGGTTCGGGAAACAACGGGCCATTGTCGTGAACGGCAATTTTTAACAAATCCCTGTCTTGGGTAATTCGTATTTCTACAATACCCCGGTCTGCAATTTTGGCAATCCCGTGTTTAATGGCATTTTCTACGATAGGCTGAATCAAAAAACGGGGAATTTGGGCATTTTTCAGCGCCTCATCTTTTACGATAATCCGAAACGACAGGCGGTCGCCAAAACGAACCTGCTCAATTTCCAGATAAGTGGCTACCATTTCCAATTCATTGGCCAGCGTATCATAATAATCAGCGGTTTTGTTGGTAACGTAACGGAACAGTTTCGACATCAACAGGGTCATTTGCTCCGCTTTATCGGGGTCAAGATGCACTAAACTGGCAATGCTGTTGAGAGAATTGTACAAAAAATGGGGATTGATTTTGGCCTGTAAGGCATCCAATTCAGCTTTCGTTTTTAATTTTTCCAAGTCCACGAGCTGAAACTCCTGCTCCGTGATTTTGCGAGTCAGTTGGTTTCCCTGTTTTTGGAAGTAATGAAAAACGTTGGCAACAAAAAGCGGAGAAAGTGCATATACATACCAAACCGCATTGTTAGTGCTTTGGTCGGGGTATTTTTTGATGAGTTCTTCAATTAAAAAGCGCCCATATTGAAAGAAAGCAAGCGTGGTTTGGGCCATGTATTCAAAAAATATGATCACTGATAAAACAGCATGTTGTACCAATGAAGATTTAAACCAACGCTCCAAAGGGCCTGATAACCAGTTGGTAATCACAACGGTAGAAATTCCGCCAATAACGTTATTGATGACAATGTACTGATTGAAGTTTCGGAAGGCAGGCTCTTCCGCCGTGAGGATTTGATTGGTAAAATAAACGATACCGCTGACGCCGTAAAAAATGAACGTGCCAATCAAAATGCCGATAATCGTGCCAAACCAACCGGTACGGTACAGAAAATGAGTAAGAGACGCAAAGCGATTGATGGGATTTTGTCCTTTTCCTGTAAAACTAAAATCGGCATCCGTCATCTGAGCATTGGTCAAATTAGCTCGTTCTAAAGAAGAAAAACGGAGGTTAGCATTGGTCAAGTCCGCATTTTCAAAGTTAGCATCGTCTATGTCAGAAAAACTAAGGTCGGCATTTCTCAGAATCGAATTGCTGAAATTGACGTGCGATAAATCCGAAAAACGAAAATCGGCGCCGGTTAAGTCTAAACCACTCAAATCCAACCCTTCCAAGTTAGACAGTCGAAAGTTGACTTTGGCCGCATTAAGTCGTTCGCGAACCTTTTCACGAGAGGGCGATTTCATACCGGTTATTTCTCACTGTTTTATCCATTCAAAAGTAAGTCTTAAGAAAACTCAAGTCGATCGTTTTTGGGCAAAATTGTGATGAAGCGGAGTGAATAAAGCCAAAGGTCTGACCAAAACGGAATCCCTAAAATTCTTCTTCTTTTTGGTCAGTACGGGGAATATCAGTTTTGCCAATATTATTAATGGAATTGATGATTCCCGAACCTTCGCGGCGTTCGACCAAATTATAATACTGAAATACTATTGCCACCAGCACCAGCGATTGCACCAACATAGAACCAATGGTTGAAATGACTCCACCTATTGTCATCCAAATGTCATTCATGCCATCGCCGATTTTGAAAAATGACGACAGTGTAACAATGAGCGTAGGTATCTGAAACACGTACCCAATGATGCTCGAAATAATTCCTACGATAATCAGTAGGCCAAAAGTTGACCACCATTTGTCTTTAATTAAGTAAAAACAGCGTCGGAAGGTATCTCCCAAATCAAGATTTTCGCGCATCATCACCATGTACATAAAAGAAAGTGAAACGCCTACATAGATGCCGGGTATAAGAAAAAACAAGGTGGCTATCAATACAAAAATAAACGTAACGATAGTGTAGCCAATTCCTTTTCCAATGTAATTTTTGAGGCGATTCCAGACAATTTCGGGCGTTATATTTCGGTTTCCCTCTTCGTATTCAAGCATGTAGGCATTGACCACTAAGGTGGACGCCACACTCGCAATGACTACAAAAACAGTAAAAATAAGCACAGAACCTCCCATTTCATAAACGCTTGAAAAGGGAAAGTCGCTGCCGGAATCGCCGCTCAGGATTTTTTTCTGAATTCCCAGCATGTTGGATTGGTACGAACCCATGAAAAAACCGCCAATCAAAGAAGGTGGACCGGCAATGTACAACAGTGCCAACATCAAAGGTTTGAAGTTTTGTATAACAAACTCGAAAGTAACGTTAATTTTTTGACCAAAGTCACGCTGTTGGAGAAGGACGATAGGAGGCTTCATAGAGGATTGGCAGTTAAATTTTGTTTATGTAGTTTTATGGGGTAGAATACAAAATACCAAATGATAAAAGCCGCTGAAACTAAAATAATACCGCTGCTAATGACGGGAGGCAGCGTAAGGCGAGTTATAAAACTTTCTAAAAAACCTGCCATAACAAAAATAGGTACGAGCCCAATGACGATTTTCATCCCCTTTTTTGCTCCCTGTTTAAAAGATTCAAGGCGGCTGTAGGTACGAGGAAAAAGCAAACTGTGACCCATGACCAACCCCGCAGCACCCGCAATGACGATGGCCGAAATTTCGAGTGTACCATGAATCCAGATTTTCAGGATAGAGGCCAGTAATAAACCTTTTCCGTAAAAAAAATACTGAAAGGAACCGAGCATTACGCCGTTTTGGAACAGGATTCCGATGGTTCCAAATGAAAACAGGATACCCATCACAAAAGCAACAAACGAGACTTTAACGTTGTTGACTGTGATTTGCAGAAACATATCGGCCTGTCCCGCACCGCCATAAATCGCCAAAGGGTCTCCTTTTTTGATATTTTCAAGTGTTTGGTTGACGTAGCTGTCACCCATGATGAGTCGTACAAAGGTATCGTCGTTGGCAGCAGAAACCCAGCCTAAAATGCACGCTCCAAAGAAAAACAGAGATGCGTACAGCAACTTAAATCGGGCTTCGTACATCAACAAAGGCAATTCTAATCTCCAAAAATTAGCAATTCGGTTACGGTCTTCCTTTCGGTTGGCAACCAGTTTTTGGTGAAACTGCGAAGCAACTCCGTTGAGATAACGTGTGACGGTGGCTTTTGGATAAAAAGTTCGCGCGTAAGAGAGGTCATCAGTGAGTTCAATAAACCGTTCCGTGAGTTGATCGGCATCGTGAGTCGGAGTGGATTCGTATTCTTCCCACTTTTTGGTATTACGTTTAACAAAAACAGCCTCTTTCATTATAAATGAGTGAATGAAGGAATGATTGAATGAGCGAATTCTCTATTTTGCGCAAAAGTTATAAAAAACTATCCACTCATTCGTTAATTCGCTCAATCACTCATTTAAAATTATGTCCGTCCGCATACAAACTTCTCAAAATGTTGAATTGGAATACGAGCCGGCCAGCATCGGCGATCGTATTCTGGCCACTATCCTTGACCGCCTGATTTACCTGGGTTGGGTATTGTTTTTGATTTTGATATATACTTTATTCAAGCTAAGCGGCGATTTGAGTGTATTCGTCATTATTTTGACTATTGCTTTGCCCATTATGCTCTATCCGATTCTGACCGAATATTTTTTGAACGGACAAACCTTGGGCAAACGCGCCATGAACATCCGTGTGGTGTTGCTTAATGGAAATCAGCCTACATTAGGAGCGTATATTTTGCGTTGGTTATTAATTATAATTGATACCGAAATTCTTACCCCCTTAGTGGCGATTATTACCATTGCGGCCAACGGCAAAGGGCAGCGCGTGGGGGATATTGCCGCAGGAACTACCGTTATCAAGACAATTAAACGAGTAAATCTAAGTCAGGTGACATATCAATCACTTCCGGAAGATTATCGAGTTACTTATTCAGAAGCCTCTCAACTAAATGACCGTGACATCGAAACCATTCGACAGGTTTTACGAAATAGAAATGAGGAGTTGGTGGAGCGTACTGCGGAAAAAGTGTCCAGAGTATTGGGAATTACAAATGTAGCCGAGCCGCGCCTATTTTTGTTGACCATTATCAATGATTATGCACACTTAGCCGCTAAAGATGCAGAATAAACTTAAAATCGATTTATGCTTTTCATCCAAGACCTCATTCAAGAGTATCCGTCGTATGTAGAAATTCCTGTTCAGTGGGGCGATATGGACGCTATGGGGTGTAGGACAAGTTTGTCATGCTGCCATTTTTATTTGACTGACTAATTTGCCCCACTCATCATTTTTTAACGCAATTCTTAGATTGACTACTTGTTGAGCACCTTTTAGCGTCCACCTTTGTCCAG
>NZ_JAIXST010000060.1 GCF_027484545.1 Runella sp.
CCACGTTGTCCGCTCCATTGAAGACGGACCCGATGTGTTCTTCATCGACCGTCACTTTATTCACGAAGTAACCAGCCCTGTCGCTTTTCTGGGACTGGAAAGCCGCGGAATTGGTGTGCTTTTTCCTGAGCGTACCTTTGCTACCGCCGACCACAACACGCCGACCATCAATCAACATTTGCCAGTAGAGGACCCTCTTTCGGCTAATCAGTTGAAAGCGCTTGAAACCAATACTGCGAAGTACGGTATTTCGCACTGGGGTTTGGGCCACGCAAAAAACGGGATTGTGCACGTAGTGGGACCTGAAAATGGTATTACGCTACCAGGCATGACCATCGTTTGCGGTGACTCTCACACGTCTACGCACGGTGCTTTTGGAGCCATTGCCTTCGGTATCGGTACTTCAGAAGTAGAGATGGTGTTGGCGTCGCAGTGTATCATGCAACCCAAACCAAAGAAAATGCGCATTACCATCAATGGTAAATTGGGCAAAGGTGTATTGCCAAAGGACGCCGTTCTTTTCATTATTTCGCAGATTTCGGCCAGCGGTGCTACGGGTTATTTTGTAGAATACGCCGGCGAAGTATTTGAAAATATGAGCATGGAGGGACGCATGACGGTTTGTAACATGTCTATCGAAATGGGCGCACGCGGTGGCATGATCGCTCCTGACGAGACTGCATTTGCATACCTCAAAGGGCGTGAACAAACTCCTAAAGGCGAGGCATGGGACAAAGCGTTGGCCTACTGGAAAACCCTTAAAACCGACGAAGGCGCAACGTTTGACTTAGAATATACCTACGATGCCGCTGACATCGAACCCCAAATCACGTACGGAACCAATCCGGGACTCGGAACGGGTATTTCTCAACATATCCCTAAAGCCGAAGACGTATTGGACGGTGGGGCTTCGTACGCTAAATCGCTGGCTTACATGGGATTTGTGGAAGATGACACCCTCATTGGCAAACCGATTGACTACGTGTTTTTGGGAAGCTGTACCAACGGTCGCATCGAAGATTTCCGGGCGTTTGCCTCTATCGTGAAAGGCCGCAAGAAAGCCGATAACGTAACGGCATGGCTGGTACCGGGCTCACACATTGTTGAGTCTCAAATCAAGGAAGAAGGCATTTTGGATATTTTGACTGAAGCAGGTTTCTTACTGCGTCAGCCGGGGTGTTCTGCCTGTTTGGCGATGAACGATGATAAGATTCCGGCAGGCAAATACGCCGTCAGCACCTCAAACCGCAACTTTGAAGGTCGCCAAGGCCCGGGTGCGCGTACGTTGTTGGCAAGCCCTTATGTAGCTGCGGCTGCCGCCGTCACCGGAAAAGTAACTGACCCACGGGAGTTTTTGTAAACAATAATATAATCATGGCATACGATCAATTCACTATATTAAAAAGTTCGGCGGTACCGCTTCCATTGGAAAACGTGGATACCGACCAAATCATCCCCGCTCGCTTTTTGAAAGCTACCAAGCGGGAAGGCTTCGGCGATAATCTTTTTCGCGATTGGCGCTATAATCCCGACAATTCGCCCAAAGCAGAATTCGTATTAAACAACTCGCTTTACTCGGGCAAAATTCTTGTCGGCGGTCGCAACTTCGGAAGCGGTTCGAGTCGCGAACACGCGGCGTGGGCCATCTACGATTACGGATTCCGTTGCGTCGTATCGAGTTTCTTTGCCGATATTTTCAAGAACAACTCCATCAACGTTGGGATTTTGCCCGTAACGGTAAGCCCTGAGTTTTTGGATAAGATCTTTTTGGCAATTGAAAAAGACCCCAAAACCGAATTGGAAGTAAGCTTGCCTGACCAAACCATTACCATTTTGACAACGGGTGAACAGGAGTTTTTCGACATCAATGGTTACAAAAAACACAACCTATTAAACGGCTTCGACGATATCGATTATCTGCGAGCCATGAAAGAGGAAATCGGAGCTTTTGAAGCCGCACTTTTATTTTAAAGGCCCCCTAACCCCCAATGGGGGCATTATTTCAAGATATTGAAAATTAATAGTACACAAGTAATGATAAATGAAGAAAAAAAGCTCCCCCATCGGGGGCAGGGGGGCTACATTGAAATAATGGATACGACACTCCGTGACGGTGAACAAACCAGCGGAGTGTCTTTTTCGGCTTCTGAAAAATTGGCCTTGGCGCAGATACTTCTCACCGAAGTGAAAGTGGACCGAATCGAAATTGCTTCGGCACGTGTGTCAGAAGGCGAATTTCGGGCGGTAAAGAAAATTACCAATTGGGCCAAGGAAAATGGATTTTTGGATAAAGTAGAAGTGCTGACGTTCGTAGACGGCGAAGCGTCTATTGACTGGATGCTTGAATCGGGTGCCACGGTGATGAATCTGTTGACCAAAGGCTCACTGAATCACTTGGTGCATCAGCTCAAAAAAACGCCCGAAGCGCATTTCGCAGACATTCAGAAAGTAATTGCCTCGGCACAATCGAAAGGAATTTCTGCCAATGTTTATCTCGAAGATTGGAGTAACGGAATGCGCAATTCTCCCGAGTATGTATTCCAATTTCTTGATTTTCTGACAACTCAACCCATCCGTCGCGTGCTTTTGCCCGATACGTTGGGAATCCTTACCCCTGCCGAATCCTATTCTTTTGTGAAGTCAATCGTGGAGCGTTATCCCAACCAACACTTTGATTTTCATGCCCATAACGATTACGATCTAAGCATCGCCAACGTGATGGAAGCAATTCGGGCGGGAGCACAGGGATTGCATTTGACGGTGAATGGAATGGGTGAACGCGCCGGAAATGCTCCTTTGTCGAGTGCTATTGCAGTTATAAAAGATTTTATGCCCGAAGTAACCACGGGCGTTGTCGAGGAATCTTTGTATTCGGTCAGCAAAATCGTCGAAACGTTCTCAGGACTTCGTATTCCTGCCAATAAGCCAATTATCGGAGATAATGTTTTTACGCAAACCGCCGGTATTCACGCGGACGGGGATAAGAAAAACAACCTGTATTTCAACGAGTTATTGCCCGAACGTTTTGGACGTAAGCGTTCGTATGCGTTGGGAAAAACATCGGGGAAAGCCAATATTGAGAACAACCTTCGGGAATTGGGCATCAAGCTGGCGGACGAAGACCTCAAAAAAGTAACGCAGCGTATCATTGAACTTGGTGACCGAAAGGAAGTGGTGACGCAGGAAGACCTGCCGTACATCATTTCCGACGTACTGGATACCAACACAATTGAGTACAAGATCGAAGTGCTGAATTATGTCCTGACGCACTCCAAAGACCTTAAACCGTCAGCAACGCTCAAAGTGAAAATCGAAGACGAGGTTTTTGAAGAAAATGCGCAGGGAGACGGACAGTACGATGCGTTTATGAACGCATTGAAGAAGATTTATGAGGTTAAAGGAAAAACGCTTCCTTCGCTAACCGATTACGCCGTACGAATCCCGACGGGAGGACGCACCGATGCACTTTGCGAAACAATCATTACCTGGAATTGGAACAATAAAGAGTTTAAAACCAGAGGCTTAGATTCTGACCAAACGGTTTCTGCTATTAAAGCCACTCAGAAGATGTTGAACTTGATTTCTATATAGTTGTACAAAAATACAAATGAAAAAACACATCCTAATCGTTCCCGGTGATGGTATCGGGCAAGAAGTTACCACCGTTGGTAAACAGGTCTTAGACCGCATCGCCGAAAAATTCGGCCATGAATTCACCTACGACGAAGCCCTCATCGGCCACGTAGCCATCGAAGCGACCGGCGACCCGCTTCCTGAAGAAACCCTTACTAAAATGCGCGCCTCTGACGCCATTTTGTTTGGTGCCGTAGGTCACCCCAAATACGACAATGACCCTTCGGCAAAAGTACGTCCGGAGCAGGGTTTGTTGAAAATGCGGAAAGAATTGGGGTTGTATGCCAACCTGCGCCCTATCAAATTGTTTGACGAATTGTTGGAAGCATCCAGCATCAAACCCGAGATTTTGCGCGGAGCTGATATTCTTTTCTTCCGTGAACTCACGGGTGACGTATATTTCGGAAAGCGTGAGCGCATTGACGACGGAAATACGGCCTACGATACCATGATTTACAGCAAATACGAAGTAGAACGTATCGCCCGCAAAGCCTTTGATGCCGCTATGACAAGAGGCAAAAAACTCATGTCAGTAGACAAAGCTAACGTTCTGGAAAGCAGTCGCTTGTGGCGAGAAGTGGTACAGGCAGTAGCCAAAGAGTACCCCGAAGTCGAGGTAAGTCATCAGTTTGTGGATTCGGCAGCGATGTTGCTTATCAAAAACCCAAGAAACTTTGACGTAGTCGTAACGGGTAACCTGTTTGGCGACATTCTAACGGACGAAGCCAGTCAAATTGCCGGTTCTATGGGAATGTTGGCTTCCGCTTCAATAGGCGACAGCACGGGCGTTTATGAGCCTATCCACGGTTCAGCGCACGACATTACAGGTAAAGGCGTTGCTAATCCGTTGGCATCAGTACTTTCAGCGGCCTTATTGTTGGATATTTCATTCGGATTAAAAGAAGAATCTGAGGCCATTATCGCAGCTGTAGATGCCGTTTTAAAAGCCGGTTTCCGCACACGCGACATCGCCAACAGCGAAACACCTGCCGACAAAATTCTGGGTACAGACGCCATGGGAGCGGAGTTGTTAAAGCGTTTATAAGTTCTTACCCGTCGGTCGGTTTAGAACCGACTGACGGGTAAGAACTTACTTCTACAATGGCGGCAAGATTTAGTATTTTGCCGCCATTTGTATTATTTGTACCTTTTCAACGTACTTATAACTCCAAACATTTTTAAACATGATAATATATGAATCGTACAATCAAGCAATACCATCTGGGTTTGTAGTGTTTGATAGTGATATGATGGTAGCAGGAATTAATCATAGAGTAAAAGAGGCTTTGACATTTGTAAAAGCTAAAAACTTATGGCTCGAATTTGAACGTGACTATACAAACCCTTCTGATTCCAATGCTATTAAAATAATTGGTTGTAGTAAAGCTCTTCTTGGCGGTATTGAGCGCCATTTTATCGGTTTTGTACCAAGAGGGATTGCAAAATATATTAGCCAGTCAAAGTTTTACGATAAAGTTCAACCTATATTGTCTAATATTTTAGCAAATGATTATACAGTAGAAAATATTTTTTTGGGGAACATAGAAATTAAATTTCATATTATTGGGCCTGTTGAGTTATATCAAACCTATCAAACAGCCACAGCCTATAATGAGTTAATCTTTCATTTAAATTCAGTCAATCGAAGCATTTTACAAATATGTGAAGTTGGGGATATTGTAAGTTTATGGGTGAAGCCTGATAAATCTGGTGTAGTGGTATTTACTAATAAAGGGGGTTTAATGGGTGGAGAGGGAAAAATGGGCTATGTTCCTCGTCATTTACAGGAAAGAATTATTGAGAATATATCTAAAGGAGGCCTTTACAATTCAGAGATTATATCAATTAGCGATGAGTCATGTGAAATAAAAAACCAAGAATTAACCCCTGAAGAAGTAAAAAGGATAGGACAAGAAGCAATGGATCGTTATTATAAAAGAATTGCAGATGAAATATCAAA
>NZ_JAIXST010000179.1 GCF_027484545.1 Runella sp.
GTGAAAAATCGTAAAGATTGGATAGATAACATGGAAAAACTATTGCTAAATGATGAGGTCAAAGAAGTGATTATTCAAATACAAGGCGTTGATTGTAAGGTAGATATACTAAATAAAAAGGAACAATTAATTATCTATTTAACTAACAATCAACATCGAATGCAGTATAAAACATATATAGATATGGGGGTATTTATTGGTTCAGGAGCAATAGAGTCTGCCAATAGAGAAGTTATTCAAAAGAGATTCAAGTTATCGGGGCAAAGGTGGACTAAAACAGGTTTGCAACAAGTAGCTAATATTAGGGTCGCTTTTAAAAAAAATCAGTGCAATAAAGTAACCGATTTAATAAAAATGGCGGCTTAATAAACTTGTCCTAAACCCAATAAGTCCGGAAGCGAAGGTAGTAGCCTTCGCTTTTTTGTTGTTATTTTGCGTTAACAAATTGATAAATAATGATTGAAACTCGTGCTTATGCCCGTGCAGGGCTTTTAGGAAACCCTTCTGACGGTTATTTTGGAAAAACCATTTCGATTTCGGTCCGTAATTTCGGAGCTTCGATTACCCTCCACGAATCGCCCGAATTGCAGATTGAACCTCAGGTACAAGACTCCAACGTATTCAAAAATATTTTTCACCTGCGCGACACCATCAGTACCATAGGGTATCACGGCGGTATTCCATTGGTGAAGGCTTCCATCAAAAAGTTTGTTGAGTACTGCGAAAAGGAAAATATCAAGCTGAACAACCAAAATTTTACCATTCGCTACCGGACTACGATACCCCGTCAGGTAGGTTTGGCTGGTTCGAGTGCGATTGTGGTGGCTACTTTGCGGGCGTTGATGCAATTTTATAAGGTAGAGATTCCACACCCAATTTTGCCTACGTTGGCATTGAAAGCCGAAGTGGAAGAATTGGGAATTACAGCAGGACTGCAAGACCGCGTGATTCAGTGTTACGAAGGTTGCGTCTACATGGATTTTACGCGCGAACTGATTGAAAAACAAGGGTATGGGCTCTACGAGCCTATCGACCCGCGTTTGTTGCCTAAGTTATACATTGCTTATAAAACCGACCTCAGTAAAGTGTCTGGCAAAGTCCTGAATACCATCCGGGAACGTTGGGAGCAGGGCGACCCGCACGTAGTAGGGACGCTTCAAAATATTGCCGGTGTGGCAGGGGAAGGACGTGACGTAATTAGAAACCAGGACTTTCAACGTTTGGGGGAGTTGGTCAATCAAAACTTTAATTACCGTTCCCAAATCATGACCATCACAGAGCGCAATCAAGCGATGGTCGACACGGCCCGGGCTTGCGGGGCGTCGGCCTCATTTACCGGCTCCGGGGGGTCTATCATCGGTATTTATCGCGATGAAGAAATGCTCAATCGGCTTTTTGTCGAACTGAAGAAACAAAACGCACGGGTGATAAAACCTTTTATCGTCTGAGGCGTTAAAATAGTCAAGGGTTTGTGATACGCTTGACTATTTTTATGAAAATACTTCCAACTCGTGTTTTTGATGATGCTTTACTAACTCCTTACCGCCAAATCGGTGATGAGGCAGCAGATGCTGTAGTGTTGCAAATTGCTTCGCAACGGGGACGGGAAGGTCTCGCAGAACTGATGCGGTATCTGGGAGATATTCAAACTGTTTCTTTTGACACCCAACTTCCCGAAGTACAAATTTTCTTCCGTGAACAAGGTCATTTACCGGCGTTTGCCAATCTTTCCCAAATGGAAAAAGCCATGGCTTTTTTCTGGAAACATGACCAAAAAATTGCGTTGCTTTTAGGCTGTTATTCGTTGCCCTACTGCTATGCCGCTGCTGACGGTGCTCAGGTACTTTGGCTTTCTGAACGCATCAAAAACGATACCTACAAACGATTGGAAGAAACGGGAGAGTTTGTGTTCGGCATCATGCAGGAACGTGATTGGCGAAATGGGCGTAACATCATCAAAATTCTCAAAATTCGTTTGATGCACGCCGTGATTCGTTACTTCACGCGTCACTCACCCAAATGGGACACTTTCTGGGGATTGCCCATTAATCAGGAAGACATGGCGGGGACCAACTTGGCATTCTCTTATATTGTGATTCGGGGGTTGCGGAAATTAGGTGTCGCTACTAATGAGACAGACGAAGAAGCCTATTTGCATTTTTGGTACATAGTAGGTTCCTTACTGGGAGTGGCCCCCCTTCTTTTACCTAAAAATCTGCGCGAAGCTTTCCACCTCGACCGGGCCATTTTTAATCGACAGTTCAAACCTTCCACTGCGGGAGTCGAACTTACAAAATCACTTACAAAAATACTTCAACAACAGGCACCCGATTCAGCCCTTCGCAATTTTCCCGTAGCTCAAATGCGCTTTTTGTTAGGGAATACTGTCGCAGATTTGTTGGCAATTCCTCAAGTACCGTTTGAGGAGAGTATTATCAAATTGACTACTCAAATCCCGCTCTTTACCAAGCTGTTTCGCTCTTCGAAAATTAGTTCTCCCGTATTGGAAAAGTACAAAAGAAGGCAATAATATGTTATATGACATAAAATTATGCCTATTATATTGCAAAAAACAGTTGCTTTCTCTTAATATTGTACTTTGCTATCCTAACCGATAAAATATGAGAAGAACTCTACTGCCTCTTGTTGGCTTTATGCTGTCGTTTTGCATAACTTTTGCTCAAAATTCCACTGAAGAATACTTTCAGGATGGACTTGCCACACAAAATAAAGGAGATTTAGCCGGAGCCATGCTGGCGTTTACCTCCGCCATTCAAACCAATGCAGACCACGCGCCCAGTTACTACCAGCGCGGTTTATTGAAAGTAGCACTTAAGGATTATCGCGGTGCCATGCGCGATTATGACGAAGCGATTGGCATCACTTCAAAAGACCCTAAAGCCTTCTTATATCGTGGTATGTGTCGCTTGATTCAGGAGGATTTGAGCGGCGCTTTACGTGATTTTAACTCTTCTATTGAATTGAATCCCAACGAAGCAAAATCATTACTTCAGCGCGGGTAAATTTGGTTTAGAATGGAAGAGCAACGTCGTGCCATTCAGGATTTTGACCGCGGGTTAGCCTTAGATCCAACCAATGCTATGGCTTGGTACAGCCTGGGAAAGTGTAAAATGATTACAGCTGACCTGAAAGGCAGCGTGGCAGATTTTACCAAGGCAATCGAATTGGGTAATAATGCTGCTTATGCAGGAAGAGGAAATGCCCGTGCCCGATTGAACGATTTCAACGGGGCTATTGCCGATTTGAACAAAGCTATTCAACTCAACCCGGAAGATTCCGACTCCTTTTATTATCGGGGATTGGTGCGCAGCAAAATGAGCAAATTTGCCGAAGCCATGGTTGATTACAACGAATCTATTCGGATTAATCCCCCAAATTATATGGCTTATTATGGCCGAGGGGTGTGCAAAACCAAGTTGGGAAATGCCCGCGAAGCCGTTGCTGATTATAACATGGCGATTGAAATTAACGGAGCTTCGGCCAGTACCTTGCCTTATTACAATGATTTGATTACTGAAAATACCATCAAGTTGTTGGATGTGATCATTCAGAAATATACCCAACCTAAAGATTTATCTCCGGGACGTCCTGAAGTGTATCTATCTCGGGGAATTGCTTAAAATAACGTGAACTTTTCAGGGAATTAGGTCAAAATAATGGTTTTAAAGGTCAATAGTTAGCATAGAGAGTGCAAGAATAGTATTTTGGAGTTGCTAAACCTTCAAAAACTAACCA
>NZ_JAIXST010000045.1 GCF_027484545.1 Runella sp.
GGTGTTCTGTTGTAGCTCCTTTAACAACATTAATTGTTCTTTTTCTAAGATTAATTCCATACCATACTAACGAAATCATACTCCCACTTTATTGCAAACCTAATTTAGTTCAGTATAAATGCTATTTTTGTTGGATTAACTGATAAAAAAACATTTTAACCGTATGAAAAAAGTTGCTTACCTGATGACTGTTGTGTTGTCATCAGCTATATTGACAGAAGTTTTTGCGCAGGATTTCATTCCTGCTTACGACCGGTTTTCGGGCAAAGAAACCTCCTACATTATGCTCGAAGACGGGTCAAAAGTGGAAGGTACCCTCGAAGACCTCGATCGTAAAAAAGGGTTAATTGAAGAAGTCGTTATCAAAGACGCAAGCGGCAAAAAAATTACGCTGAAGCCCGAACAAATCAAAGCCATGTATTTGATGCCCAGTGGTTTTTCAAAACTTTCTACCAATATGGACGTAGGTACCAAAGTAAAAAAATGGGATGCCAAATACATTGACAGCGAAATCATTAAGAAAGGGTATGCTTATTTTGAAAAAGCCAAAGTAGTCATCAAAAAAGACCAGGAAATGCTATTGATGCAATTGCTCAACCCCGGTTTTAACAGCAAAATCAAAGTATTCCACGACCCCTTTGCTGCCGAAACCATGCGGGTAGGCTTTGGCGGTATGACCATGGCCGGTGGTGACGATAAGTCGTATTACGTACAGGTAGGTGACTTTCCTGCCAAAAAAATCAAGAAAAAGGACTACGATGACGAAATCAAAGTCCTGTACTCCAATTGTCCTACCTTAGTGAAGAAAATCGGTGAAAAAATCCGCTGGACCGAATTTTCGCAGCACGTGTATGAGTTTACTTTTGATTGTCAATAGTAAAACAACAAGATACTGACAGGTAAAATGCGAGGTAGCGGGCTACCTCGCATTTATTATTTTGGTTTGAATTTCTTGCTTCCCATTCTCTATTTCAGCCTTCAACTCCGCGTATTCGTCCGACAATTTCATGATAAGTTCGTGCACTTGCCCCCGTATTGTCTGTGCACTCCCCAAGGATTGGTTAATTTGCTTTTGCACCATCCAATCCGAAAATAAATTATCAAAAAATATATCTGCAAAACGGTCAAAAGAAGACACATTTAAGTCTATAAAATAGTTTTGTCCTAAATCAGACAGTTCTTTTTTCAATTG
This sequence comes from Runella sp., assembly GCF_027484545.1. Lineage (GTDB taxonomy): Bacteria > Bacteroidota > Bacteroidia > Cytophagales > Spirosomataceae > Runella. The sequence continues at coordinate 1,193 of NZ_JAIXST010000045.1, forward strand.
TTGAGCATGGTACTGCAAACTGCTCACTACAGCACGCGCATCATCTAATCGGCCATGTTTAGCCATACTTGCAATCATACCACCACCCATCAAGTCCCACTGACCCCAATTTTGGGCCTTCGTCAGGTGATGAATCAGCCTTAATAACAACTCTTGGTATTCTTTGGCTGCTTCAAGGGCCTCATGAACTTCCTGAAAGTGAGTTTGAACAGCTTGTAATTGGGTATAACGCAGTTTCAACTCAGGTGCGATTGCGTGATTGGCAATGAACATCATCGCTAACTTGTTTTCAAGTTTTATTTCCAACTCTTTGTCTGTCTCACCCAATTGCTCAAGACGGTGCTTTACTTGGCTCAATTCTTGGCGAAGTAATTCCAACGTACGCTTTGTTTCATCAAAGAGAAGTTGTGCTTTCAGTGCTTCCTGCCGTTCTTTTTCAAGTTGTTGTTCTTTACTGCCTAATATGGTATAAAACAGTCCCGTGAGCGATAGCGATTCGAGTTTACTCACATCAGCTTCTTCTTTTATAAGTTGTTGGCTTTGCTCCTCTTCCAGTGCTTTCTGTTGCGAGAGTTCGTTTTGCAATGCAGGCAAACGCTTCATAAGCCATTGCTTTTCTGAAACCTGTTTTTGGAGTTGTATTAATTCGTTGGTAAGATGTAAGTACTCTTTCATTGCTTTAATTTTTTCCCAAATAAATAGTGAATATCGGTTTAAGCTGTTAAAAATGGGGCAAACGGATTCCAACAGACAAGAACGGTATTTGTCAGGCATTTGCTCAGGGAAATAGTACTAAGTTTTATGGTAGTCTTAAATCTGCAACTATCAGAAAAATTATTACGCACTCATCCTTTCCATTATTCAGATTATTTTTACTTCAAATAAATCGTTAGAATCGGTTTACACCGCTAACTTTGGGGCCAATGGATTTCTCCAAACAAGAACCGTATTTATCCCAATCAAATGAAAGCATACATCGAACAAAACAAAGATAGATTTCTGAGTGAACTACTTGATTTACTCCGTATTCCATCCGTCAGTGCCGACCCTAAGTTCAAAAACGACATGCGCCGCTGCGCCGAAGCCGTCAAAGAAGCGATACTCAAAGCCGGGGCTGATTTAGCCGAAATCCACGAAACGCCCGGGCATCCTGTCGTGTACGGCGAAAAAATCATTGACCCTTCGTTACCAACCGTCTTGATTTACGGCCACTACGATGTGCAACCCGCCGACCCGTACGAGTTGTGGGATTCGCCTCCGTTTGAGCCGGTCATCAAAAACGAACGCATCTACGCACGGGGTTCCTGCGATGACAAAGGGCAGTTTTATATGCACGTCAAAGCCCTCGAAACGATGGTGGCTACCAACACGCTGACCTGCAACGTGAAAATCATGATTGAAGGCGAAGAAGAAGTAGGGTCGGATCATTTGGGTACGTTTGTCCACGAAAACAAAGAAAAGCTCAAAGCCGACGTCATCCTGATTTCAGATACCAGTATCATTGCCAACGATGTCCCTTCGATTGAAGTAGGTTTACGCGGATTGACCTATCTGGAAGTGGAAGTAACAGGAGCCAATCGCGACCTGCACTCAGGGGTGTACGGGGGAGCAGTAGCCAATCCTATCAACATTTTATGCGAAATGATTACGTCCTTGAAAGACGAGAATAATCACATCACCATTCCCAGTTTTTACGACAAGGTACAGGAACTCAGCACGGAAGAAAGAGCCTCTATCAACGAAGCACCGTTTGATTTGGAAGAATACAAACGCGATTTGGTCATTGATGAAATCGAAGGAGAAACGAGTTATACCACCATTGAACGTACCGGCATTCGCCCCACGTTGGATGTCAACGGGATTTGGGGTGGTTACATCGGCGAAGGTGCCAAAACGGTATTGCCTTCCAAAGCCTACGCCAAAATCAGTATGCGCTTGGTGCCCGACCAAAACAACGACGAAATTTTAGAATTATTTACCCAACATTTTCTTTCGATTGCGCCGCCTTCGGTCAAGGTAAAAGTGAAGCCTCACCACGGCGGATTGCCTTACGTTACGCCCGTTGATTCGTTAGAATACCAAGCGGCCGAGCTCGCCATGAAAGAAGCATGGGGCGGTAAGCAACCGGTTCCTACGCGCGGCGGAGGCAGCATTCCGATTGTTGCGTTGTTTGAACAGGAACTGGGATTAAAGTCTATTTTGATGGGTTTTGGCTTGGACATTGACGCGCTCCACTCACCCAACGAAAGCTACGGATTGTTTAACTTTTACAAAGGAATCGAAACTATACCGCTGTTTTTCAAGCACTATGCCCAATTAAAACAGGGGGAATAAAGAAGCAAACACTCGCTGATTGGAGTTGCAAAGCGCGGATTTTTTACTAAAAAAGCGCTACTTTGCAACTCCAATTCGTATATAAGAGGAAACCCACTGTAAAAATTAAACATTTTCCCCAAAAAAGACTATTCAACTATGAGCGAAACCAACACTCTATTCAAAGCGGGAGTCGTAACCGGCAATGGTGTCAGCGAAATTTTTCGTCATGCCAATGAAAACGACTACGCTCTTCCGGCGGTCAACGTAGTAGGTACCAACTCTGTAAACGCAGTATTGGAAACTGCGGCGAAAGTAAACTCGCCCGTTATCATTCAGTTCTCTAACGGCGGCGGTATTTTCTACGCTGGCAAAAGCCTTTCCAATGCCAACCAACAGGCCGCAATCGCAGGTTCTGTTTCGGGTGCCATGCACGTTCACCAAATGGCTGAATTGTACGGTGTCCCCGTTATTTTGCATACTGACCACTGTGCTAAAAAATTATTGCCTTGGATTGACGGTTTGCTGACTGCTGGTGAGAAATTTTATGAGCAGCACGGTAAGCCTTTGTACAGCTCACACATGTTGGATTTGTCGGAAGAGCCGATTGAAGAAAACATCGAAATCTGTGCGAAGTATTTTGAACGCATGGCCAAAATGGGCATGACCCTCGAAATTGAGTTGGGTGTAACGGGTGGTGAAGAAGATGGAGTGGATAACTCAGATGTAGATAGCTCAAAATTGTATACGCAACCCGCCGAAGTAGCCTATGCATACGAAGAGTTGAAGAAGATTTCGGATAATTTCACCATTGCCGCTGCCTTCGGAAACGTACACGGAGTTTATAAGCCGGGCAATGTGAAACTTTCTCCTATCATCCTGAAAAACTCACAGGATTATATTCAGGAGAAATACGGAACGGGTCCGCTTCCTGTCAATTTCGTATTCCACGGCGGCTCGGGCAGCAGCCGCGAAGAAATCCGCGAAGCCATTCAGTACGGTGCCATCAAAATGAACATTGATACCGACATGCAATGGTCAACTTGGGAAGGCATCCTGAAATATTACAAAGACAAAGAAGGGTATCTGCAATCTCAATTGGGCAGCCCGGAAGGCCCTGATTCTCCTAACAAAAAATACTACGACCCGCGCGTATGGTTACGCAAAGGCGAAGAAAATATGATAAAACGCCTCATGGTTGCTTTTGAAGACCTCAATTGTATCAATAGATTGGCGTAACCTTATGGCTTGATTTTTGCACTAAAAAAGCGGATGAAATTAATTTTTCTCCGCTTTTTTACTTTACCCCAAATTTCTTTTATTTTTAGTGCATGAACGACTCTGTACTGCAGTATTATTTGCCCCATCAGCTATCCCCCAAACGTCTTGACCGCTACTTAGCCTCGGGCTGGTTTCGGACGGTAAATATGTTGTTCAGAGCCAAAGTAACGTGTTTTGACAATGACATTTGCTCCCCCATAAATATTCGAATAAACTTAGACGAACACGAGCATTCAAAGCGCCTTCGCAAGTTACTGAATCGCAATGGGAAGCTTTTTCGGCACGAAATTCGCAAGGCAACCATCACCCGCGAAAAAGAGGAACTTTTCCATCAGCATCAACGCCGCTTCCGAAGTTTTTTAAGTAATTCTTTGGAAGAATTTTTGGTGCTTACCCCCCGTTTTGACACCTACGAAATCAACGTTTTTGACGAAGACCGACTGATTGCCGTCAGTTATTTTGATCAAGGACACAACAGTCTCATGAGTTTGCTGGGACTTTTTGACCCGGGCTACTCTTCATACAGTTTAGGTATCTATACCATGTTGTTGGAAATGGAATACGCCAAGTCTACCGAACGGCAATGGTACTATCCCGGCTACGTACACGAGCGTCCATCCATTTACGATTATAAACTACGTTTGGGCAAAACCGAGATCTATGACTGGCAAACCAAACGATGGCTGCGTCATATTGACCCCCATAAATTACCCAACTGGGCCGACCATATTAAGAATCGCACCTACGCCCTGGAGCACGCCTTGGAAGCGGTAGAAATCAGTTTTCAGCGCAAAGTATATCTGTTTTTTGGGTGGCATTATTTCAATTCGCTCTACGAGCAACTGTTCCACTGCCCGCTCATGCTCCTTTTATCCGATGGGCGCGTGATCGCGTACGATGTGGAACTTGACCAATACATCTGTGCAAAACTGGAAATCTACGTTCCGTTTCGAGATATTCAAATGACGTTAGCGCCCGATTTTGATGCCAATGCCCACCATACGGACGTGATGAGGGTGGTTGAGTTTTCGTACAAAACATCCAGCGCTACCGATATGATTAATTTTGTCTGGAAGACCACTTATCCACAACAGGAAATCAGTTGGTGGATAAAGTCTCGTTTGATGAATTAATACGACTTGGAAAGTTTGCTTCTGCCTCTCCTGAAACTTTCCAAGTCTTTTTCTACACGTCCAACCATTTTTTAAAAATTTCTGCTTTTTCACGGCTTACGTATATATCATCGTCGTCTCTGTCGCGCAGTTTGATTTTGAGCCGCCCGTTGAAATGCGACTCAATGCGCTCGATGGCCGATAATTGACTGAAATACTTGCGATTGAGTCGAAAAAAATATTTCGGATTCAACTTTTGTTCCAACTCATCCAGCGTATCATCGACAAAATACTTTTTTCGGTCGTTGGTCACTAAAAACACCACTTTGTCTTCGGCATACAGGTACGCTACATTTTCTACGTCCACGACCGCGCTCCTGCTTTCAACAAAAAACGCGTTTTCCACTCGGTCTTTTGCCCCAACAACGTCTCCAGTACTTTCCCGATTTGGTCCTGAGAGGTCGCTTGCTGTTGACTTTTGAATTTATCCATGGCTGCTTCCAGCTCATCCTGCTCAATGGGTTTAAGCAAATAATCAACGCTGTTGACTTTGAAAGCACGGATAGCGTACTCGTCATAGGCGGTAGTAAAAATAATGGGTGCCTTCACCTCGACCTGTTGAAACAGTTCGAATGAGAGCCCATCGGCCAGTTGAATATCCATCAATATCAAATCAGGCTGCGGATGTTCATTGAACCACTTTACCGCACTTCGTACGCTTTCGAGTTTGGCCAAAATTTCGGCGGCAGGTTCAACCAATTTTACCAAGGATTCAAGGCGTTTTGCAGCCAGTGGCTCATCTTCGAGAATTAAAATTTTCATAATGGACGATAGTGTTCGGTTCAATTTTATTGTGGGTTATACAAACGGGATTCTGACTTCAAAAAAAGCAGGATTTTCTTCCACTTCCACTTTTTTAGAAGTTACCAAAGCGTAGCGGCTCTTCAGATTGCTCAACCCTATTCCCGTTGATTCTAAAAACTGCTTGTTTTTAGGCTGAAAACTGTTGCTGACAGCCACATATTCATTCTCCGAAAACACACTGATTTTCAATGGTTTTTCACTGGAACATTCGTTGTGTTTAATGGCATTTTCGACCAATGTCAACAGCCCTTGCGTAACAATCTGACGCGTCAGTTCTTCTTTCGGGACCGTAATTTCATAGTAAAGATTATCGCCGAAACGCATCTTGTGAATAAATAAATAAGCTTCTACAATTTTGAGTTCCGTTCCCAATTCCACGGTAACACGGTCGTTGTTTTGCAGGTTGTACCGAAATACTTTTGAAAGCCGTTCTACTAAATTGACCGCATTTTGAGGGTCTTCGGGAATGAGGGCACTCAAAATATTAAGCGAATTGAAGAGAAAATGCGGGTTCACCTGATTTTTGAGGGAATCGTATTCTGCTTTGAGTAAGGCTTGGTTCAATTGTTCCTGTAGCAATAACGATTTTTTCCACCGCTCGGTCATAATCTGAATCATGTAAACAGAAGTAAATGCAAAGGTCATAATCACGTACGTCATTGAGCTCATCAAATAAGCACGCGGCGGCATGTGTTCTTTGTTTAACAAGCCCATCAAGAACATGACACTGCAAGCCATTACGACGGCTACTGTCATCGTCATTAGGGCATACCTGCCCAGCGTTTTTTGTACACTCCAATCAGCGGCCCGTTGCATCAAACGCGGTATCAAATACCCTTGAATTAAGCTGATCAGATACGCAGACACTATGATTGCAAATGCCCACTTCCAATTGATAACTCCTTTTTTCAGATCCGTATTGATTAAAAGCATGACCAAAACACCCACACTCCACAATACTGTATCGGTACGACTGAATTTTACTTTCATTTCAACAAAATTTACAAGACAAATCCTTCTTCATTATTTATCAAAAATAACGTTTGTCGGCAAGTATCAATCAGGAAATCAGATGAAGTGTGAAATAGGAGGAGTCAGGAGACAGGAGTGAGGAGTGAGAACCATGCTTCCAGTACGGCGTGTAGAAATGTATACAAAAAATCAGGCGGTCAATAATAGACAGGAAACCTGCTTATTACTAACCGCCTTGGGCAAACTTAACCTATTTGGACAATTATTCTACAGTCACTTGGCGTTTAACTTCCACTTTTTTAGAGGAAAGATTCAATTGTTTTACGACACGGTTTTTACCCGATACGATTTCCAATTGGTAATTACCATCTGTCAAATCACTTACGTTAATTTTAGCGGCATAAGCCATTTCGCTTTTACCGATTGTTTCGGCAAAAAGTACTTGGCCTTCGTTATTTTTCAGGGTAAGATACACTTTTTGAGGGGCATTTTTCTTGATGGCTACTCGCAAATTGGCGTCGGCGGTTACAAATGCGCTGCTTTCAAAAGTAGCTTCCGGACGGTTGTTCGAAGTTTTATCTTCGGTAGGGTGAGCAAATGCCACAGTGGTGGTAAGCGCTAAAGCGCAGGCGATTGATTTGATGATGGTTTTCATGCTGATTGTTGTTTTAAAATTGGCTGTTGTTAAAAAAGAAAATTAATTTACTGTAATCGTTATTTGCTCAATTTCACACTGCGCAAAGTAGCTTCTTCTTTTTGAGACTTGATGCTTACCTGCCTCTGAATCTTGTCTTTTCCGGCAGCTACTTCCAATGTGTAGTTCCCTTCAGCAAGCTCACTTACGTCGAAACGAGCATCAAATTTTTCAGAATTTTTACTCATAACTTCTTCGTGAATCACGTTTTGTTTGGCATCACGCAACGTAATGATTGCTTTTTCGCCAGTGCCTTTACGAACGGCCATCTGAATTTTTGAATCTTTGGTGGTAAATACACCGATTTGTAATGGTTTTGCTTTTTTGTCTTCGGTAGGATCAGAAGCAAAAGCAACGGATGAACTAAGCGCTAAAGCGCAAACGAGGGTTGTTACAAGCGTTTTCATGGTTTTTTGTTTTGGCTGTGTTGCGGATTACCGCGTTGGTTGTTAAAAAAATTGGCTGTGAAAATTTACTGTTACTTGTTTTCTTTATGGCTGTTATCACTCTTTACTTTTCAATGGCTGTTGGTACTGCTTTACTTTGTTTCTTTATGGCTGTTGGTACTTTTTCAATGGCTGTTAAATCTTTTTGTCCTGATTGACGATACAAAGTTGCTTGTTTTATCTGGTACTATGCAATACAAAGTACACGAGTGGTACTTAAACCGGATGAATGGCTGAATACCTTACGAACTTGATGTGCGGGGAAAATCGGTATGACAAAAATTTGTTTCCATGGCTGTAAGAAAAATGTTTTTAAATGGCTGATAGTGATTACTCGTGCTTTACTAAAAGGTTACAATTTGTTTCCTGTATTATTTCTTTCAAAGGTCGTGCCATCGCAAAACAAAGGGATATCTATTTGATAATCAACCTATTTTAGTTTTGGCTTTTAGTTGAATTTGTCCGAAATCGAACAGTTGGTTTTACAATATCGGACAATTGGTCTATTTGAATACTACTGGAAAAACCTTTTATTTTCAAACGCAAATGAATGATGCAAATGTATAGCCGAACGTTGCATGGAGAAAGAAAAAAGTGTTAAATCATCCTTTTCAGGGGATGAAACGCACAAAAAATCTGTCAAGCCGTAAATAAACGAACTTTAAAAATGAGAGAATCGTTAATATTTCCGTGGTTAAAGCAGCAACCACTACCTAATTATAAACCAAAATCGGCGGACTTTGAATCCGTTTAGATCGTACCAATGAGCAAACACGGACGCATTTTGGTCGCCATGAGCGGCGGCATTGATAGTTCTTTGGCAGCAGTACTGCTCCACGAACAAGGATACGAGGTCATCGGTATGACCATGAAAACCTGGGATTACGCCAGCAGCGGCGGTTCCAAAAAAGAAACGGGCTGCTGCTCGTTGGATTCCATCAACGACGCCCGCACCGTGGCCGTAGAATTGGGTTTCCCGCATTATATCTTAGACATCCGCAACGAGTTCGGCGATTATGTCATTGACCACTTTACAGGTGAATACTTGGAAGGGCGCACGCCCAACCCCTGCGTATTGTGCAACACCCACATCAAATGGGATGCCCTGCTGCGCCGGGCCGACCGTTTGGAGTGTGAATTCATCGCCACGGGTCATTACGCCAACGTCCGTCAGGAAAACGAGCGATTTATTGTCTCCAAAGGAATAGACACGTGGAAAGACCAAAGCTATGTATTGTGGGGCGTGTCGCAGGAAAGTTTGGCCCGTACGCAACTCCCACTCGGTCATTTACGCAAAACTGAAATTCGTGAAATGGCCAAAGAGCGCGGCTTTATGGATTTGGTCAACAAATCGGAAAGCTACGAAATCTGCTTTGTACCTGACAACGACTACCGAGGTTTCCTGAAACGCAGGATGCCCGAATTGGAAAGTCAGGTGATGGGCGGAAATTATATAATGCAGGATGGAACCAAAGTAGGCACCCACGAAGGCTATCCTTTTTATACCATTGGTCAACGCAAAGGCTTAGGCATTGCGCTGGGCTACCCTGTTTTTGTGACTGAAATTCGCAAAGAAACCAATGAAGTAGTATTGGGACGCGACAAAGACTTAGAACGCGACGGCATGGTTGTATCGAAATTGAATCTTCAAAAATACGCCCGCATCGAAGCTCCGCTTGAAACCGTCACAAAAGTGCGTTACAAACACGATGGTTCACCAGCTACTATTATTCAGGAAGCCGATGACCGTATCCAAGTGCTTTTCCACGAACCCGTCAGTGCGATTGCTCCAGGGCAGGCAGCCGTTTTTTACGAAGGCGACGATGTAGTGGGAGGTGGTTGGATCAGCAAAAGCTTCCGGCAGTAAAGATTTTTAAACCATATAAGACATATAAGTAAAATCCCTTATATGAACTTATATGCCTTATATGGTAAAATAAAAAAATCAATACCCGATCTGGCTCTCAATCCAGTCCAATCCACGCATATACAGGGCTTTGGCATAGTTGATTCGATTATCAAAATCGGCGTAATCGGTACGGCCGTTATGAAGGTATTTACGAATAAGGGTCGCGTTGATTTCAGCCGTTGGATTAGCTATCTCATCGTCGGTCTCTGTTCGAAATTGTGCAAAAGCGGGAAAATCATGCTCTAAACGAGTAAAAAATAGGTGTCCGTTGGAATTACGCACGGCACACAGCAACCCGCTTGCTTTGGAAGTGGCCGGAGCAAGACTTCCTTCCAAACCTCGCTTCAGCACCATCACACCATCAAATCCCGCCATAAGGGCCAATTCGGCCATTTTCATTTGGTAGGTAATATGAAATACCGATGTGACCAAAATCCGCGCTCCGCAGGGATTCAGTACCTTTTCGAGCGTGGCAAAAAACGGTCGTTTGAGTGAAGTGCGTCGCCGTTCCACCCACCCATCCAAGGCAGGTGACAGCGATTTTTGGTCCAACACCCAACCAAACGTCGGATTCATTTCCAACAATTCGTGATTGTCAGCCAACAACCAACTTCCCATGTACAAATAAAGGTCGTGTGAATTGAGGCCATATTTAGGGCCCGACGAACGACTGAGCGCCGTTACAGCATTGTAATTTCGTTCCTGAAAAAAATAAGCCAGTAGCGGAGTAATCATGTATGAATGTTCAACTCCGTCAAAGGGTTCAGCCAACTGCACAATCGGCAATTTGGTTTTCACATGCCGCTGAAAGCCGGGGGTGTAGCTGCTTTTTACCGCTTCGTGCAAACCTTCGTATTCGTCATTGGTTTCATAACGCACCCGCAAAATACTTACTGCCATACCTTTGAAAGATTCGCACGATTCATTATTGAGCAGAAAATCGCCCAACTGATGCGCTTCAGATACTTGCAGAGAGTGACCATTCAACAACTTTACGCCAATTGGGAAAAGCTGCGGAGGCAAATCGGGACAAAGTTTGTTGAGAAAAAAGACAGGATTAGTAAAAGCGTGTTTACCTATATAGGATTCCAATTTCAACTCTGCGTCGGTCGGGCCTTTCATCATCAACGCCCCAAAAAATACCCCTTTCTGTAATTCATTGGCTGTTCCACTTTTTAACTCCTGCAAACACTCCTCTACCAACTCCGGAGAGAGCGGTTTGCTGCCGTGCTTGCCGATACCCACCTGACGAATTCCTTTCGCAAGTGCCGCATCTAAATTGTATTTTATAGCGAAATCAGGTGTATTCACAATTACTTAAAAATTACTTAGTTGTAAAACTAAAATTGCACTATTTTACAATATCAATAAACAAAATAATACTTTTTTAAAGAAAATTTTATAGAAAATAAAGAATTTTTTGTTTTTTACCCAAAAAACAAAACTAAAATTTGGCACATTTGCATTTTCACCCTACTTTTAAGTACTATTTTTAAGCAATAGTAAATAACAAATTATATTTTGACAAAAAGCGAGAGTAAATGTATAAACTTTTTCGATAATCTACTTTTTAAGAACTATATTTTTTAATTAATGAATTTTAAGAAATTAGCAATTAAAAAAATACACTATATACGTTCTGGTATTTTTTGAAGAAATTATAAATAACCCACCAATTAACACAGGTTGCTCTTACGTGAATTTACAGCGGCGTTGGCGGACATTGTTGGTAAGAAAAAAAGAAAACCCTGCAGAATGGCGATTCTGTCGGGGCTAATCAGAAGTTTTAAATTAGGGATTAACTGAAAACGTTACAAAACTATAAAAAAATTGGTACTGGATTAGTGAGTTATGTTAAGTATCTTTGTTGAATGGACATAGATTTTGAAAAATATAAAGGCTTACACTACTGTGACAATGCAAATTGTAAGTTTTACGAAAAAATAGGCAC
>NZ_JAIXST010000299.1 GCF_027484545.1 Runella sp.
AATTGGGATAACTTTAAGAAAGAAACTCCCAGATGGGAAAAGAAAGTCAAAGACAACGGGGAGTTTGTAAAGTTTGAAGCTGAATTTAAAGAGGTAGTTGAGAAAATAGTAAGAATTCAATTTGAATCAGAAAAGACCAAAAAACCTTGGCTTCGAGGTCCATTTGAATCAAATCCAGAATGGAAAAAAGCAACCGAATGGCTTGGACAAGAAAGAGCAAAAAAATTACATGATGAACTCACCACTAAACAGTAATGGCCCAATACTTAGTGTCAATCGTAGGTAGGCAAACATTACCAAATATTTTGCCTATCAAAGAATATGCAGGGCTTATCAATCAGCATATTTTTATCTCAACATCAAAAGTAAGTGAAGAATTATCATGGATTAAAACAGTTTGTGCGATTGGAAAGGATGATTTTTTCAACCTCGAAATTGATGAAGATGATATTGGACAAATCGTCGCTAACCTTACTGCATTGTCTGCCATTTTTACGCAAGAGGATGAATTTTATATCAATCTGACAGGTGGCACTAAAATAATGGCTTTGGGTACGTTTCAATTTTTCTCTCAAAGTCCGTTTAAGGTAAAAATGTTCTATCTCAATATGGGTAGTAATGTGTTACGTCAGGTATATCCACCGATCGATGCAAGCTTACGAGATGAACCTCTTTTATATCGCATTAACGTTGCGGATTTTTTGGGTTCGTATGGTGCAACCATCACCAACTCATCCAGTATTTTCAAGATGACTAAATCAAAAGAATATACAGCGCTATTTTTTGAGTATGAATGGTCAAAAGAGCCTATTATTCGAAAAATTAGAGAAGAAAGATACAATATAATTTTTGATAGAATTGATGCCGTTTACCGAAGAGAACTTCGAGCATTTTTAAGTAAAATCGACTTTTCATTGACGTTTGAAGATAGAATTACTAAAGAGGAAATTCAATATCTTACAGGCGGTTGGTGGGAAGAGTATTGTTTTTACTTTATCAAAGAAAAAATTGGTATTCAAGAGCCTTTTATTGCAAAAGGGCTTGTCAATAATAAAACCAATAATGAGCTGGACGTTGCCTTTGTAAAAGACAATGTGCTTCACGTATTGGAATGTAAAACCACAATTTTTAATAAAGAAGATTTTGAAGATTACGTTTATAAATTAGCTGCCATTAAGGATAATAAAAATGGCTTTGGCATCAGTGTGAAGGCTTATTTATTCACAAATCTGATTAAGCGTGACCAACAAGCAAACACGATTGATGAGACTTTCCAACGACGTGCCAGTGCATTTAATATAACCTTGGTAGATAGTTTAGTATTTCAAAGGGATGATTTTAAAATTTAAACTTAAAAATAATGTCAAGAAAAATTTTAGTATCATTAGTTAGCGACCAAACTATTCCCAATATTAATTTCATTAAATCAAATAACCCATTTGATGAATATTGGTTTATTACCACATCTTACTCTGAAGGTGAAAGTAATGGAATAGCTGAACCAGGTAAATCAAGGTCAAATTGGATTATTGAAACTTGTAATATTTTCGATAAATCAGAAAAAATAAAAGTTATCGAAGATGATTTAAAAGACATTAGTAATAAATTAACAGCTAAAATAAAAGAGTTAGATTATGATCCTAAGTTCACAATCCATCTTACTTGTGGCACTAAAATGATGTCATTATCTACTTATTTGTTTTTTAAGGATATGACAGATCAAATCTATTATACACCGATTGGATCAAAACACTTCAAAAAAATTAATACTGATGAAATTTTGGATTCAAAACCAATTTCAATTGATGATTATTTGAAAGGCTACGGTATAAAATTTAAATCAAAACAATGCTCAAAGGAACAAAGTTATGTTTACGATTTCTTTAATATTTTCTCTAAAGGGTTAGTTGATTTAAATTTATTAAATGATTTAAGGAGACATTATAGGGGGAAATCAGCCATTAGTATTGAAAAAGTAGAAAATGTAATTGAAGAAACAGAAAGTGACAGGGGTAAAAGGATAGAAAATTTAAATGCTTTCCTCAATTCAATCAATTTTGAAGCTAAAGAGTCTGGAAAGCTGTTGAAAAAAGAAATAGAATTTTTAACTGGAGGTTGGTTTGAGGAATTTATCTTTTATAAGATTAAACAAATTTTAAATTTAGATGATAATTTTATAAAGATAGGTGTTGAATTAGAAAAAAGCAAAATAACAAACACTAATGATTTGGATGTTGTAATTGTCCGAAATGACAGATTTATTGTAATTGAATGTAAAACAGGCATGAAAATGCCTGACGGTAAAATAACTCAATTATTTAATGAGACTGTATATAAAGCAGCCGCATTAAAGAAAAATTTTGGTCTGAATGTTACCTCTTATTTAATGACTTTGGAAGATTTAACCAATGGAGATTTGGTGAACAAAGCTGATATATTGGGAGTTAAAGTTATACATGAGACTGATATAAAAGATGAAGAAAAATTAAACAAAAGATTGATAGAAATATAGAGTTTATATATAGTCTATGCTACTAAACCTTTCAAATCATCCTAACCATTTATGGGGTGATAACCAGCGGGCTAAAGCTATTGAGTTTTATGGTGAAGTGAAGGATTTGCCCTTTCCCCAAATTTCACCTTCCTTAGATTCGGCAGGCTTAGATTTACTGGTAGAAGACTACGAACATCAAGTACGTAAATTTTACCCCATTGCTGTACATATCATGGGCGAAATGACTTTTACTTTTCGGTTGGTTACGCTTCTTAAATCTCAAGGAATATTGTGCATAGCAAGCACTACACAACGTATCGCCTCAGAAGAAAACGGAATTAAAATTTCAAAATTTGAATTTGTTCAGTTTAGAAGCTATTGACTTGATGGATAAAAGATGACCATTCGCCTTCTATAATAGTACAGTTTTCGGCTTTGTGAAAATAAAAATAGAGGATTAGGGGCTTGATTAACAGTAGATTAAATCATTTTATGTAATTTTACAATTTAATTTTAAATTTACATAAAATGATTCCGAGGGCATTAACTGATAAGGCGCAACTGCTGCTGACCAAGTATCCGATGGTATCAATCTCTGGGCCGAGACAATCAGGTAAAACTACGTTTTCTAAATTGTTTGCCCCTGATTATCAATACGTAAACGTAGAGCTTCCCGACAATCGGATATATGCCCACAACGACCCGCGAAGCTTTTTGGAACAGTACCAAAACCGAGTCATCTTGGATGAGGTTCAAAACGTCCCTGATTTGTTTTCATACTTGCAGGTATTTACCGACGAACGAAACCGAACGGGTGAATACGTGTTAACGGGTTCGCAAAACTTTTTGTTGATGCAAAATATCACGCAGTCATTAGCGGGAAGAGTCGCGCTGTTAACGCTTTTACCTTTTTCGTATTTTGAGTTACCTGACAAGCCACCTATCGAGCAGTTTATGTTTAAAGGAGGCTATCCAAGGCTCATTCAAAAGGAGATTTTACCCGAAGATTTTTTTCCAACCTATATCCAAACCTATATCGAGCGAGATGTACGCCAATTGATTCAAATTCAGAGTCTTTCGTTATTCCAAAATTTCCTGTATCTCATGGCAGGCAGGGCAGGACAAGTATTTAATGCGTCGAGCATAGCCAACGATTTGGGGGTAAACAGTCAGACCGTAGAGGCGTGGACTTCGGTATTAGAAGCTTCCTACATCGTGTTTCGATTGCAGCCTTACTACAGGAATTTTAACAAACGCATCACCAAAGCCCCTAAAGTATATTTTTATGATACAGGATTGTTGTGCTATTTGTTAGGAATACGCGCTGAAGCTGAACTGCAAATGCATTTTGCCAAGGGAGCTATTTTTGAAAATTTGGTCATTCTTGAAGTAATGAAAATGCATTACAACCAAGGACGCCGCCCTCAATTGTACTATTGGCGCGACAGTAATCAAAACGAAGTGGATTTGCTCATTCAAGACGGCATGAAGCTACACGCGGTAGAAATCAAATCGGGTAAGACCATCAATAACGATTTTTTTAAAGGACTCACTTATTTCAAAAAAATAGCCCCCGATACGCAACTGCACCTTGTGTACGGCGGCAATGAATACCAGAAAAGGAGTGAAGCTACGGTGCTGGGTGTAGAACAGTTGGAGGATATATTGACACTTTAAAAGCACCAACTCGAATTTATGCACTATATTTATGCAAAAATTACTAATATATGCACGTTAGAAAATCTTTTTCTCGTTTATTAGCACACTTGCCCAAAAAGCAGGTAACCGTCATTACGGGTATGAGGCGGGTCGGAAAATCTACGGCGTTGCGTTATTTGCTGGAGCGGGTCGAACATAGCAATACACTTTATTTGGATTTTGAAAGGGTCGAAAATCGGGTGATGTTCAATCAACCTTCTTACAATGACATTGAGCGTGGTTTGGTTGCTTTGGGGCTTGATTTGCAGCAGCCCGCCGTGTTGGCAATTGATGAAATACAGCTCGTACCCAACAGTGCGAGCGTCATCAAAAGCTTGTATGATACATACAGCATCAAATTTTTGGTGACGGGTTCGAGTTCTTTTTATCTCAAAAATCACTTTTCGGAAAGCTTGGCAGGACGAAAACAGATTTTTGAAATGTGGCCGCTTGATTTTGAAGAGTACCTTCAGTTTAAGGAGATAGATACCCAACGGCTGCAATCTGAGCGATTAAAGCCTTTTTTGTTTACTTTTTATGATATCTGGAAAGGACATTACCAAGATTTTATTCGGTTTGGGGGGTTTCCAGAGGTGGTTTTGGCCGACTCTCCCGACGATAAAACAGAATACCTTAAAGATATTTTGAATGCTTATATTGAATTGGACATCAAATTATTATCCGATTTTTCGGTGAGCGACAGCCTTTATAAACTCATTTTGCTTTTGGCCAATCGGGTAGGAAGTCGGGTAGATTACTCAAAAATTGCGAGTTTGATAGGACTCAATCGCAACAAGGTGAAAGATTACCTGCACCTGCTCGAATATACCTATTTTATTCGTACGCTTACTCCTTATACAAGTGGCATTGACAAGGAAATCAGCAAGCAACCGAAGCTCTATTTTTCAGACACAGGCTTGTTACAGGTATGCGGACAGCTTAGTAGCGGTGCAATTTTTGAAAATGCTATTGCCAATCAATTGGCGCAGTTGGGGAAAATCCAATATTTTGAACAAAGCGCAGGTACTGAAATAGATTTTATCTTGGACCGACAAAAAGCCTTTGAGGTAAAAGAAACCTGTACGCCACAAGACCTAAACAATCTCGCGGAACGCTCAAAACTACTCAAAATAATTGATTATCAGCTCATTGGACGACATTATCCAGAGAGTGGTTTCAAGGATTTTATGTGGGGGGGAAGTTTGTTTTAGAGGATATTCATTTATAAAAATCAATCAGATGAAAAAAATACTATTGGCCAATATCGGTAATCGGAATTTGTACGTAGAAGATACTAATGGCTACTTCACTACTATTGATAGATACGTTTCAGACAAGCGATTGATGCAATACATCGAAATAACGGTATATCAATTACCTTCAAGATTACTCTGAAAACGTTGAACGTCGCCTTTTTAATCAATATTATGCACTTGATTTGGCGAGCGAATTTATTAATGCCTACGATTTTGAATCAGCATTTCAAACACTAAGTCGCATTAGTACGCCTTCGGATAATATTCTTTCAATAATTCTTCATACAAACATTGCAGCTAATCGTTTGGCTTTTAACAACAGAAAACGGTGGCATATTCATCTAAACGATGGTACAAAATTACAAGCAATTGCCGAGCAATATATCAGAGGAAAAGTGCCTAACGGGTTTTTGAATTATCCAGAGCTGGCTTCCAGTAAAACCGAACTATTTGAGTTTGCCTCAATATGCCAACATTATTTCTTAACACAGAACTATACGCTTGGGGTAGGCTCAATATCTACGATATGCCTAAAATGGCAGCCTTTTAGGCATATCGCTTTCCCATCTCCCGTACCAGCCCTTGCATTTTTTGACGCAACCCCTCGGGTGCCAGCACTTCGGCATCGGCCCCGTAGCTTAGGATTTCGGTTTCGAGTTCGGGGTTAGGAATGAGCCAATACCGAAACACCATCTCCGTTTCAGTTTCTGAAACAAGGGTTTGGGAATGGTGCAACGCCTTGGTTTTGACGTAATAAGCGCGGGGTTTTTGAAATCGAATTTCAATGGCTTCGGGTAGTACATCACGGAAACGGGTTACTCCCACTACGTCGCGTAGGTACAGATTCATGTCGACGCGGGAAGGGATGTAGGCAAAATCCGACCAATGGAGCGTCTGAATGCGGTCGAGGGCTAAATTGTACAGGCTGTTTTCAACGTGCTGCCAGCCAAATATAAACCAACGGTTTTTGTACTCACGGAGCAAATAAGGACTCAAGGTGTGTTGGGTGATTTGACCTTTAAAATCTTTGTAATTGATTTTTAGGGCTTTTTGTTGGCTGATGGCCTCGTAGAGCGGCTGTAGGTGGTGGTTGCCGGTATATTCATCATTTTTCTCAAATTCTATCAGGGCCGGTTGTCGTCCGCCGGCTCTTTCTTCAATTTTAAGTTGAATTTCCTCCAATCCCTTAAACTGCGGCAATGAGGCAAACTGCTTGAGCAGAAGTTGAATCTCGTTGAGTAAGATGACATCGTTTGGATTGATGATACTATGCAACGAAAACGGTTCGGTATACGAGTATTTGCCTTTCTCGCTGACTAAAGGAGCAAAGAAGGGGGCGTTTTTGAGGTCATCTATGTCGTTGAAGATTGTTCTGCGTAAGCTATCGGCATGGGTAGGCAAACTTAGCTCGCTGATACAGGCTTCGGCCATATCGCGCCAGCCGGGTCGCGTATTGCGAGCAATGAGGTCGTTGATGATGCGCAATCGCTGGAGTTTGTTTCTATCTAAGGGCATGAGCAGTAAAATTTAGTGTAGGTGTAAATAGGCTGCACTAAATAAGTCAATTTTTGCCTACTATTCAACTCTTATGCCAACTACACAACTTATTCTTAATCGCCGGGGAGCGAGTCTTTCGGTCAAAAACGGCCGTTTCTGGGTGCGCACAGATGAGCGCGAAACTTTCGTACCTGCGCATCAGGTGCGCTCTATCTGTTTGCATCCTGCTACCAAGATTACGTACGAAGCCATGATTTTGGCCCTTGAACATGACACCGACGTGTTACTGGTCGACCGCAAGGGTTTTCCAGTAGGACGCGTCTGGGGAAATCGGTTTGGCTCGATCAGTACCATTCGTAAAAATCAATTGGCCTTTTCCACCTCTAAGGAGGCCCTCGAATGGGTAAAGCAAGTGTTGATTCGCAAGGCTGACAATCAGTTGGCAGTACTCCAATTGTTGACTGCTTTGTTACAGACCCACTCCAATGCCAATTTGGATTCTCAAACCAGCCCGGCAAAACAGGCCCATTACGATAACCAAAAATTGACCGATGCAACCAAAACGATTGAACGCATCAAAGACAAGTTTAAATACCACCAATCAAGCGACTTACAAGACAGTTTTGCGAGTTTTCGGGGGTTTGAGGGGAGCATGAGTCGAGCGTATTTTGAGGCGTTGTCGGGCGTATTGCCCGAAAAATACCGCTTCAAAAAACGTACTCAGCATCCTGCCATGGATGCGTTCAATTGCCTGCTCAACTATGCGTACGGAATGCTTTATGGGCAGTGTGAGGGTGCGCTCATTCGGGCGGGCCTCGACCCGGCCATTGGCATCATGCACCGCGATGAATACAACCGCCCCGTATTGGTGTATGATTTTATTGAGCTTTTTCGGGCTTGGGCAGATTATGTAGTGTGCCATTTGTGCGTACAGGAGGTGGTGTATGATGAGTTTTTTGAGGTACAAAACGGGCAATATTGGCTCAATACGACAGGCAAACGTATTTTGATCCAATCAGTGAACGATTATTTGGAAGAACTCATCCTTTTCAACAACCTGAGCCGCAGCCGCCTGACGCATATTGAGTTGGAAGCCCAAAAAATTGCCGCACAAATGAAACGATTTGTAGCCTCAACCCCTATCCCCGGCCCTTTCCCCAGTGAAGGAAAGGGTGGTTAAAATAATTATGACAACCCTCTCACTCGGCCACCGCCTTACCGACCCCAACGAAGTGCTTTCGACGGTGACACTATCGGAAGTGCATCATCTTATCGTTTCCGACATACCTTTAAAGACGGAGGTTTTGCGACTGCGTAAATTGGCCCAATTAGACAAAACGGCGTACCGCAGCCTCAAAACTCGCCTCCCTTACGTAGTGGGAAGCATATTTGAAGGGGGAAAGCGACACACGCAGCACTTACTGGCTGCCCATTTTTTTATCATTGATATTGACGATTGCCCGCTCAATGACGGTACTTTACAGGCGCAGATCTGCCAAAACGAATCGGTGGCACTACTGTTTATATCTCCAAGTGATCAAGGATTAAAAGTATTTTTCCCGTTGGATACGCCCTGCACCGATGCCAAACTGTATGCGGAGGCGTATCGAGCCTTTGCCTCACGATTTGCCGAAGGGATTCGTTTGGAGGGAAGTGTAGATATGCGTACTTCCGACGCTGCCCGGGCTTGTTTTTTATCGCACGACTCCAACGCCTATTTCAATCCTATGCCTAAAGCCGTGCAATGGCAAGCCTATTTATCAACCTCAATGCTGACATTTGACCACTCCAACCCGCTCGACTCTGCATCAACTACTGTTTCTCCAACTGATTCACCTCCTCAAAACCCGATCAATGAAGTTGCTTATCAGGCTGTTTTGCGAAAGATAAACCCCAATGCACCCGTACGTCTCCCAAAACAAACCCATGTGCCCGAGCTGTTGCACCAGATAGAGCCCGTGGTGCGGGAGGTGTGTCAGGAAAATAAGCTCGAATTGGTACAGGTACAACCCCTTAATTTTGGTTTGAAATTTATGGTAAGGTCGGGGACACGCTCGGCAGAGGTCAATGTTTTTTATGGAAAAAAAGGGTTTTCGGTGGTACGGTCACCCAAAACAGGTACAGATCCAACCATAGCTGACTTACTTTACCATTGTATTTACAACTTACTTTTCCCTGCCGAGGCATCTACCGATACAGACTATACGCTTGTTGTTTCCGATCATTAAGTTTGAACTATTCCCTCTCGATTAAGCAATGCCCCGAAAGAAAAAAGACCCGCCGCCACTTACCCTATCCAAGTTAAATGAACTTTGGGCCGGGGCAGGATTGCCAAGTATATCGAAAAGTCAATTGGCCGAACTGCCTTCTGACACCCCCGAACTTCCTACTTATTTGGGACAGTTGCTCGAATGGTTTAAGAAAAATCCTACCAAACGCTCCGAAGAAATGTATTGTTTTATCATGTACGACATCGAAAACAACAAGATACGGCGTACTGTGGCTAAGTATCTCGAACAAAAAGGCTGCTTACGTGTGCAGAAATCGGTATTTTTTGCGAGATTACACCGTAAAATGCACCAAGAAATTGCCGAAACGTTACGAGAAATTCAGCAATGTTACGAAAACGAAGACACCATCATGTTGCTGCCCGTAGGGGAAGATATGCTCAATAGCCTGCTGTGTATTGGCAAAACATTTGAGTTAGAACTTCAAACTTCATCCAAGACTACCTTATTTTTTTGAGGATGCCTTGCAAAGCTCATTATTTAGAGCTTACTTTAGGGAGCCTATGTACCTAAAACTATATTGCATTACCAATAAAATATATGAACTATTCTACATTTAAAAATCTAATGTACTACCAATCAAAGGCTTGCCAAGCCCTGCTCTCAGAAACCATAATCCACCAGAACAAGGATTAAGACAAATACCGCACTGCTTCTGGAGTTGACTTTTCTATCTCAGAAACCATAATCCACCAGAACAAGGATTAAGACGTCTTAAAAGCTTCCATTGATAACAAACTTTTGAGTCTCAGAAACCATAATCCACCAGAACAAGGATTAAGACACTCGATTTTATTGTGTATGCTACCATTTTATTTGCTCA
>NZ_JAIXST010000029.1 GCF_027484545.1 Runella sp.
ATTCGATGATTAGGACTATTGCGAACTAAATCTTGTAATTGTTTTTGTTCTTCCTCACTTAATGTGACATATTTTTTTTGCATCATGATACAAAAATATAAAAACTCGGAAACTTTTGCGTAACTACTTAATGTAGCTGTAAGAGCGAGAAGTAGAATAAATTTGGTCATAGTGGCTTAAATTTGAGAGGAAGTGCAGTCAAAAATAGCAAAAACCGTTCAAATTTTAAAAGCAGAAGGATTATTGCGAACTTCGTCTCTTAACTTGGCAATCCAAACAATGAAATCAGTAATCCCCTTTACACTTTTTGTCCTTTACACTTTGACCATAGTTGCGCAGCCTTCGGCAGTACAAAATGCGAAAATTGACAAAAAACTCACCGCACAAATTCTGGAAGCTGTCAAAGGTTTTCGAGGAGATGTAGGAGTCTATGTCAGAAATTTAAAAACGAATAAAATTATCGAAATCAATGCGGATACGTTGTTCCCGACGGCAAGTATGATCAAAGTGCCGATTCAATGCGGCTTATTTGATAAAATCACCAAAGGGGAATTGAAATACAACGCAGTCCTTACTTACCGAGATTCGCTCCATTATGACGATGGAATTGTGGGCTCACTGCGAGACAGTGCCAAAATTCCGCTCAGTGAAGTAGTGATGTTGATGGAAACGGTCAGCGACAATACTGGAAGCTTGTGGTGTCAGGCGTTGGCGGGTGGAGGTAAAACCATTAATGAATGGTTGGACAAAAATGGATTTACTGCAACCCGTGTCAATTCCCGCACGCCCGGACGCGAAGCCAACCGCACTCGGTACGGCTGGGGCCAAACAAGTCCGCGCGAAATGGCTGAATTGTTTGCGATGATTCGTGCAGGGCGTGCCATCAGCCCGGACGCTTCCGACCGTATGTACCGCAATCTTTGTCGGCAATACTGGGATGGCGAAGGGTTATCACAGTTACCTCCCGACATTAAAACGGCCTGCAAAAACGGAGCCGTGAATCGTTCGCGTTCTGAAGCTGTTTTGGTACACGCTCCGCACGGAGAATACGTCTATTGCGTCATTACTAAAAACAACCAAGACGAAAGCTGGAAGTCTACTAACGAAGGGTATGTGCTGTTACGTAAAATTTCAAAACTGCTGTGGAACTACTACGAACCCCGTCATCCTTGGAAGCCGCCCGTTAATTTTGAAAAGTGGTATCAGGAAGCAGTGGAATGATACAAAAAAAGCCCTTCTCCAATTGGGAAAGGGCTGAGAGTTTAAGTTTGTGAAATTTATAAAGGAATATTACCGTGCTTCTTTCTGGGTAGATTCACTACTTTATTTTCCAACATTTTGAAAGCTTTCAGTAGTTTTTCGCGGGTTTGGTCGGGGTGAATCACCTCGTCAATGTAGCCACGGTAGGCAGCGCGGTAGGGGTTGGCAAATTTTGTGGTGTATTCCTGTACTTTTTCCTGCAATTTCGCGGCAGGGTCCTCGGCTTCGGCAATTTCTTTTTTGAAAATAATCTCCGCCGCTCCGGTTGCGCCCATTACCGCAATTTCGGAACCCGGCCAAGCGTAGTTCATATCAGCTCCAATGTGTTTGGAATTCATCACATCATACGCTCCTCCGTATGCCTTGCGCGTGATGACCGTTACGCGCGGTACGGTTGCTTCACAGAAGGCATACAATAATTTGGCTCCGTTGGTAATGATGGCGTTCCATTCTTGGTCAGTGCCCGGTAAAAAGCCTGGGACATCTTCCAATACTAATAACGGAATGTTGAAACTGTCGCAGAAACGCACAAAACGAGCGCCTTTGGTACTTGAATCAATGTCTAATACCCCTGCCAAAACCGCAGGCTGATTGGCCACAATTCCAATGCTTCTTCCGCCTAATCGGGCAAAGCCTACGACGATATTTTCGGCAAAATATTTGTGTACTTCCCAAAAACTTCCGCCATCCACGATTTCGTCAATCACCTCACGCATGTCGTAGGGTTGATTGGGATTTTCGGGAATTAATGAATTTAGTTTAACGCGTTTTTCATTGCCGCCTGCGTAAGGCAACAGAGGCGTAGTTTCTTCGCAGTTTTGGGGGATATAACTCAACAAGCGACGAATATCGGTGATACATTCCACTTCATTGGCACTCACAAAATGCGTCACGCCCGACTTCGTCGCGTGGGTCATAGCACCACCGAGTTTTTCCGAAGTTACATCTTCGTGGGTGACGGTCTTCACTACGTTTGGCCCCGTTACAAACATATAAGACGTATTTTCTACCATCATAATGAAGTCCGTAATGGCCGGTGAATACACGGCTCCACCCGCGCAAGGCCCCATAATGGCTGAAATCTGAGGAATAACCCCCGAGGCCAGCGTATTACGATAAAAAATATCGGCATAACCCGCCAACGACAAAACGCCTTCCTGAATACGTGCTCCGCCCGAATCATTCAAGCCAATTACCGGTGCGCCGTTTTTCATGGCTAAATCCATGATTTTACAGATTTTTTCGGCGTGCGTTTCGGATAAAGACCCCCCAAAAACCGTAAAATCCTGCGCAAAAACATAGACTAATCTTCCTTCAATCGTGCCGTAACCGGTCACGACACCATCACCGAGGTAGTATTCCTTATCCAAACCAAAATCCTTGCAGCGGTGCATCACAAACTTCCCGATTTCTTCAAATGAACCGGCATCAAGTAACAACTCAACGCGCTCACGAGCGTGGAGTTTGCCTTTTTTATGCTGTTGCTCAATTCGCTTCGCGCCGCCGCCGAGCAGCGATTCTTCGTTTTTTTTGTCTAAAATTTCAATCTGATTCACAGGAAGTTTCGTCATTTTGCTTGGATCGTATCAGTT
Organism: Runella sp.; assembly: GCF_027484545.1. Lineage (GTDB taxonomy): Bacteria > Bacteroidota > Bacteroidia > Cytophagales > Spirosomataceae > Runella. Next base: position 2,853 of record NZ_JAIXST010000029.1, read on the forward strand.
CATTGATGGTTTGCCTAACTCGGTCACAAATTTAAGCGAGTTTGCAGCTTTATCTAATGTAATAACCCTCGAACATTTGCTAAAGGAGTATAGAAATTGACGCTATTTTTTCTCAATACCTGCCAATATTCTCCGAATATCGTTGGCGCGTTGCATAAAACCGATACTGGACTGTACATCCCGCTCGTCAATGAAGTTTTTGTATTGATTCAAAAATTCAATGTAATCGCCCAAAGCACGGGAAAGATTTTCACGGTTTTGGTCAAAAATAGGAGCCCACATGGCAGGAGAACTTTTCGCCAAACGGACCGTCGAACTGAACCCTGTACTGGCCATATCGAAGATATTTTGCTCATCTTTTTCTTTTTCCAATACGGTATATCCCAACGCAAACGCCGTAACGTGGCTCAAATGCGACACGTAGGCCAAGTGCAAATCGTGCTCTGAGGGTGTCATGTAATGGATTTTCATGCCAATATCCCGAAACAGGGCTTCCACCAAGGCCACACTATCCGGATTACTTTTTTCACAATCGCAGAGAATGACGTTTTTTTCGGGTAACAATTCTCGAAACGCTGCCGAAGGGCCCGAATTTTCCGTTCCGGCCATGGGGTGAGCCGCTACAAAACGACCGCGATTGACGTGTTTATCCGCTACTTCGCAAATCATGCGTTTGGTTGAGCCTAAATCGACTACGGTTCCCTTTTCGGACACTAAATCCAATACCTGAGGCAGGAGTTCAACAATGTAATTAACTGGTACGGCCAACACCACCAAATCTGATTTCGGTACGGCGATTTCGAGCGGAAGTACTTCATCTACAATGCCTTTGGCAACGGCCAATCGTCCATGGATTTCGGAAGCATCCACCCCTACAAAGTGCATTTTAGGGTATTTGTCGCGTAATGAAAGGGCATACGACCCACCAAGTAAGCCAATGCCGATAATTGTAATGGTCAAGTAAGTGTAAAGTTTAAAGTGTAAAGTACTTTTCAAAAAGTGAGCAAAAGTAATCAGTTCTGATTTTTAATACGGTCTTTTGTTTTGTTAATTTGCCCAATAACAGAATTAGTAATTAACAGTTGTCAATTAATGGAGAATTCAACCTCCAAAACTGTAAACCCTAAACAACAAACCCCAAAACTGTGGATTCAATTTTTATGCGTCGTGCGCTTGAATTGGCGGCCTTGGGCCGTGGCGAAGTCAGTCCCAATCCCATGGTGGGTTGTGTCATTGTTTACGAAAATCAAATCATTGGCGAAGGTTGGCACCGACGTTATGGCGATTGGCACGCAGAAGTGAATGCGGTAAATGATGTTATTCAGAAAGGCTTTGTCGATTTATTGCCTCAAAGCACTGTGTATGTGACTCTTGAACCCTGTTCGCATTTTGGAAAAACACCTCCCTGCGCTGATTTATTGATTGAAAAAAAGGTAAAGAGGGTGGTGATTTGCAACGATGACCCTAATCCGCTCGTTGCCGGCAAAGGAATTCAGAAATTGCAGGAAGCAGGAATAGAAGTCATTACAGGGATTTTGTCCGAAGAAGGTCGCAAACTGAATGCTCGTTTTTTTACGTTTTTTGAACTAAAACGTCCTTACATTATCCTCAAATGGGCCGAAACGGCCGATGGCTTTATTGCCGACGAACACAAACACCCCCTGTCAATCAGTTGTTTACAGTCACGGATTTTGAATCACCAATGGCGCACGGAAGAAGACGCTATTTTGGTGGGAACAAACACAGCCCAAAACGACAACCCACAATTGAACGCTCGATTGTGGGCGGGGCATAATCCCGTGCGGGTGGTATTGGACCGCACGTTACGACTTCCCGACACGCTTCATTTGTTTGACAATACCCAAAAAACGCTTTGTTATAATGCGTTTAGAAATGAAGAGAAAGGGAGTACGACGTTTGTGCAGATAGATTTTGACGAAAACTTTTTGACGAATTTCCTTCGTGACCTTTACGAACGAAAAATCCAATCCATACTCGTAGAAGGCGGAGCCATTCTATTGCAAGCCTTTCTGAACGAAGAGCTATTTGATGAAATACGGGTATTTAAAAGCCCTAATGCAATTAAGAAGGGTACGGCGGCTCCTTTGCTTCCAACGGGTATAGGTTTAATTCAGCAGGAGAAAGTCGGAGATGATTGGTTGACCAAGTATGGTGGAGTAACGCGTTAACTTCTTGATTTTTGAATCAGAGTGGCAATAATTAACGGCATAAAAACCTATCTTTGAATAATAATTAATCTAGGGAAACGATGAAAAAGTTAGTTTTTACAATCAAATCGGATAGCGACGGTGGATATGTGGCCAAAAGTAAATTAGAGAAAGGGTCTATAATTACTCAAGGGGATGATATACAGGAGCTTAAAGAAATGATAAAAGATGCAATTGAAGGATATTTTTTTGATAAGCCTGACCAAAAGCCAAAAAGTGTTTTATTGAAGTTTGAGGAAGTTTTGGCTCTTGCTTAATATTTAATGAAGACACCACGAGATTTAAACGTTTCAGAACTGATTAGAAAATTGAAAGCTTTTGGCTACCTAATACAGCATCAGACAGGAAGCCATATTATAATTTAGAACTCAAGAAAAAGGTGAGCACACCTTATCAGTCCCCAACCATAAACCGCTGAGAGTAGGAACGATTGACAGTATTTTAGGTGAAGTGGCTGAACATTTTGGACTAAGCAAACGGGAAGTAATACAACAAGTTTTAGGCAGAAAATAGTCTCTTACACAATTGTAGAAGTCACTATTGATGAAACTTCTTCAATAAGTTGTTATCGTAAATTAAAATTCCACTCCATGTATCGGAAAATTGTCCTACTTCTTTTGTTGACAGGCAGTTGCTTTTTCAAAAGTTGGAGCCAGTCGGATACTTTTATCAAAGGAACGCTTTTAGACTCACTTACTTCTGAGCCTTTGGCGTTTGCCAGTATTAAAATTGAAACGAAAGCCCAAAATGGCCTCACTAAAGGCGACGTGGCTGATGAAAGGGGAGCTTTTCGTTTTGTAGGTCTAAAAGAAGATAAGTACATTATCCGAGTGGAATACATCGGTTATAAGGCAAAAGTTATCGAAGTAAATTACGATAGGAACAGCCAAAAATTAGATTTAGGCGCTATTTCCCTGTCTCCTCTCAGCCAATTGTTAGAAACCGTAACTGTCACAGGGTTAAAGCCCAATGCAGTAACAACCCTCGAAAAACAGGTTTTCAAAGCAGACCAGTTTGAGGTGGCTAAAGGCGGTACCGCTACCGATGTGTTGAGAAATATTCCATCAGTGATGGTCAATGCCGAAGGTGAAATAATGGTGCGCGGTTCAAAAGGATTTTTGGTGTTGGTCAATGGAAAACCCAGTCAAGTAGATGCGGCTACACTCTTGGCTCAAATTCCTGCCAATACCATTGAACGAGTGGAAATGATAACGGCCCCCTCCGCAAAATACGACGCCGATGGTAAGGCAGGAATCATTAATATAGTGCCCAAATCGGGCACCAACGACGGGTTTTCGCTGACTTCCAATCTACAATACGGTTTGCCGCGTATCAAAGCGTATGACAACGCTGCCGAACCTCAACGATACGGTATAGATGCCACGATGACGTACCGAAAAAATAAGTGGGAAACATCGGTATCCCTGAATTATCTCAAAAATGACATTGCCGGACGAAGGGTTGGTGATGTCAATACGACTGTTGACAACATTTTTACGAGTTTTCCGAGCGAAGGGGAGCGCAGTTTTAAGCGTGAGAATTACGGATTGAGAGCTATGGCAACCTACCATCCCACCAAAGTGGATGAACTCTCGGCAGGGGTTTACTTAGGTGAAAAGCACCAATATCGGCTCGCTGATATTTATTACAACAATACCAAAACCAACTTGTTGACCGGGAAAAACGTTGGAAAGGCAGCCTATTTTAATTCCAATTTGGTAATGAAATCAGGGGCGTTTCGGGTGTTTAACTTAGATTACAGCCACAACTTTAAGAATCGTTCATCGCTTTCTTTTTCCGGGTTGTACGAAAATGCGGTTTTGGATGGCTATACCAAAAACCGAAACCTGAATAAGAACGATTTTTCGGACACGCTTCAATATACGCTGAACACCAGTGTAAATCCATTGAATGCCCTGCGACTGAAAATAGACTATGAAAAAAGTATAGGAATAGGTAAATTAACTGTTGGATATCAATACCGTTATCAAACTCAGGAAGGAAGTTTTGCCTATCTGGAAAAGTCGGGGAATAACCAACCTTTTGTGCTGAATCCTACTTTCTCGGCCACTATTGCCGTCATGAATCGAATTCACGGAGTATATGCGCAATACGCGGGTACGTACAAAAAAATGGAGTTTTCGTCGGGATTGCGTTATGAAAATGCGTTTCGACAGTTTCAGGATGATAAAGGAACACCGCCTAATGAACTGAAACTTTCAAACCTGTTCCCATCCGTCAATTTACTTTATAATGTTGGCAAAGATTTTCGTCTTAAAGCCGCCTATAGTCGTCGGGTACAGCGTTCGACCAACAACGAATTGAATCCTTATCCCGAACGGGAACACAGCGAAACGCTTGAACAGGGAGACCCGAAGATTCGACCCGAATTTATCGGCATTTATGAAGCAGGTCTGACCAAAGATTTTAAGAAAGCATCCATTTATTGGAACGTTTATACGCAGCAAATCAAAGACATTGTCAATCGGGTCAACAGTGTGTACAACGACACGATTCTCAACCGAATTTACACCAACGCGGGCAAAGCACGTTTATGGGGCTCTGAAATAGGAATTACGTATTCGCCGGTTAAGAAGCTCAAGTTGTTTGCGGGTGCGAATGTCTACAATCTCAAAATAAACGGGTCTTTGTTTGATAAAAGTGTGGCGGTCAACAGCCAAGGGTGGGTTTATTCGGTGAATGCCAATTTCAGTTACCAAATTTCAACGACTTGGAGTACCCAATTCAATTTGTCTTATTTATCGGCCCGTAATACGGCACAGGGAGAAGATTCGAGGTTTTACCAACCTAATTTTTCGTTGAAAAAGGGCTTCCTGAATAGCAAAGTGAATCTGACCGTTCAATGGCAGAATGCGGCTATCGGCAAAATGAACGTCAATCAGCAACGTATCACGACCTTCGGGAAGAATTTTTATACAACGACCAACTACATTCAGGAAACCAATATTTTCTTATTCAATCTCTCTTATAATTTTAGCCAGACCGACAAAAAAGTAAAACTCCCAAATAGTGAATTTGGTGAGAGGGAGTTTTGAGACAGGACTAAATCCCCGCAATCATATCTGCTACCGCTCGGCCCGTGGCCATAGCGGCATTGAGCGAGGGATAAGCGACGTGGTCGCCGCATTCGTAGAGGTTTGTCGTAATTTTCAGGTTTTCAGCGGGAGCGTTGGCTTTGTATTTTACCAACGATTCTGGAATATGATAGGTGCGAAGGTGCTGCCACGTTTTTACTTCTTCGCCGTACCACTGCGTTAATTCCTGAAGGATATGCTCGCTTAATTTTTTCTCGTCAACCATCGCCAATCCCTGCGTACTGACCGATATAAGCGCTTTGCCTTTAGGAGCGTAGTCGGGTGCAATGTCGCTCGGGACGCATAAATTATGAACCGGCGACAGGCGATTGGGATTGAGTACCAACATCTTTTCGGAAAGCGGCGAACGGTCGGCAGCAAAATAAGTACAGGTCGTCACGTTAAACTCCCGATGTACGTCCCGTTGAAGTAAACGGTCGGCATTAGAGGCGTCAGTAGCCACCACAATGTGCTTAGTGTTAAGGATTTGACCATTGGTAAGGGTGATGGAATTTCCGTTCAGTTTTTCGACTTTACTCCCTGATTGAATACTTCCTATGGGTAGTTTGGCTGCTATCTGTTCAGGAATTGCCTGCATTCCGTGTGCAGGGATGGCCGCGTTGCCAGTATAAAATTGCTTGAACAAAAAGCGGAAGAAATTGCTGGCAGTAGACAGCTCGTTTTCCAGAAATATACCCCCAAAAAAGGGTTTGAAAAAATTAGTGATCATTTCCTCACTCCAGCCGTACCGTTGCAGATACGAAAGCGTGTCGGTTGCTTTTTCATTAAAAAATTCATCCGTATTTTCTTTGGCTACTTCATTGGAAAGTTGAAGTACTTTGAGTTTATCACCAAGTGAACCTACGGAGGAAAACAATGTCCGAAATACCTGTGCAGGCTCTTTAAAAGGGTCGCTGATGAGAGAGAAGTCATTGTCGAGGCGAATCAAAGCTCCGGAGCGGAACGTTTTTAAATTCAGCGCGTTATAGTCCAAAAGCTTTTTGGCTTCGGGGTAGTCGGTCAGTAAAATTTGAAAACCTCGGTCGAGTAAAAAGCCTTCGACCTCGTCGGTACGGACTCGTCCTCCAACGGCATCAGAGGCTTCCAATACCAACGATTCGATGCCGTAATCATTGAGGTACTTGGCACAGGTAAGGCCGGCGATTCCCGCACCGATGATAATAACTTCGTGATTTGCCATAGTATCAAAACTGTTTGGTACAAAAATAGTTTTTTTGATTTACACAATGCCCCTACCTTTGCCTGCCAAACTAACTGACATCAGATTTTGTTAGTAGTTAATTCACCAATAAAGTAAACAATAAAAAACAGATAGTACTATGCTAAAGGCAGAAATGATTACCGAAAAAGGAACGATGTTGATTGAGTTTTATGAAAAAGATGCCCCGATCGCCGTCGCCAATTTCGTCAAATTATCCAGAGAAGGTTTTTATGATGGATTAAATTTTCACCGTGTCATTCCTGATTTTATGATTCAGGGCGGTTGCCCACAGGGAACAGGCCGCGGCGGTCCGGGTTACCATATCAAATGCGAATTGACGGGCGAAAACCAATACCATGACCGTGGGGTACTTTCAATGGCTCATGCGGGACGTAACACCGGTGGTTCACAGTTTTTTATCTGTCACAGCCGTCGCAACACAGCTCACTTAGACCGCAATCACACTTGCTTTGGTAAAGTGGTAGAAGGTTTGGACGTGATTGATGCGATTCGTCAGGGTGACAAAATCACCAAAATCAACATTACCGAAACTGAAGCTTAAATCTTTTATTCACTTTTAGCCTTTTTAAACCATGAAAAAGTTAATTCCGATTTTGTTTTTGGGAATCAGCGTCCTGTTCATGTCGTTGACTCATTCTACTCCATCAGCTCGTTCCACCACTTCCGCAGACTCGTTGTCGGAATACGTAGGAACGTACAAAATGAAAGACAATGGCTATTTCAGTGAGTATAAAATTACGTTAAAGGAAGGTGCGCTGTATGGCGAAGCCGATCAAAACGGGGCTAATAAATTGTTGAAACAGGATAAAGCTGATACATTCAAGTCCACAAGTCAATACGGGTCAATCATTACTTTTAAGCGTAACGCAGAGTCGAAAAAAGTAATCGGACTTTCCCTCTTGATTCAGGATACTGAAATGAACGCAGATAAACAGTAAGTACAAGTACTCAATACCTTGTTTGAAAAGTAATGTGATATTTTTTTCCCCGCAGATAAACGCTCGCAACGGCGAACCGTGATTAAAATACACGCAGATTGGACCAGATACGCTCATTCACAGAATCAATCATCCAAAATCTGCGTCTATCTGCGGTTTTTAGAATCAGCGCAAATCAGTCGCAACGGCGCACCGTGGGTAAATCATTAAAAAACTAATTAAACAGTGTACTCAATACCATAAACTAATGAAAGTAGAATTAGTACGCGTAGACGACGGTTTTCATTTTGAAGCCACCGGGTCATCCTCTGATGTAAAAGTTCATACCGATGCGGCTCCCAACATCGGCGGCCAAAATGCAGGCGTTCGTCCCATGGAATTGCTCCTGATGGGTTTAGGAAGTTGCAGCGCCATTGATGTAGTCTTGGTTCTGAAAAAACAACGTCAGGAAGTGTTGGATTTTCGGATTTCAGTAGAAGGTGAACGAGTGAAAGAAGATGACACGGAGCGTTCGCCCTTCCGTAAAGTACATATTCACTATTTTTTCAAAGGAAATTTGGATGCGGCCAAAGTAGAACGTGCCGTTAAGCTTTCCATGGAAAAATATTGCTCAGCTACTGCTCAATTTGAGCCGTTGGCTGAGATTACGCACGAGATTACGATTGAAGCCTAAAAAGGTTTTATGCCTCATCCACTTTTCTTTTTCTTCAAAAAATGCCTACAAATCCATAGTTAGGCATTTTTTGTATCTATACCTAAACCTATAAGGTTTGTAAGACCATAATCTTCTCTATATGTGATTATCAAGCTTAAACCTTATAGGTTTATTGCACATTAAAGTATTCTCTTTAGAGTTTTCGCTTTAAAAGACGTAGTACACAAAACAATTCTAAATCTACTTTTAATAAATTGAAAACGTACATTGCCGGCACCGGCACCAAGCTACCGGAAAGAAGAATAACTAACAGTTATTTTCTTAACCATGTTTTTATGGATGAAAATGGTGTTCCCAACCCGAAACCTCAAGCGGATATAATAGCCAAACTGGAGCAGATCACGGGCATAAAAGAAAGAGGCTATATCTCCGAAAAAGGAGATTCTGTTCCTCTCATGGTGGATGCTTCTTTGGCTGCCTTAGCTGATTGGGGGAAGGATAAAAATTTAATTGACGGAATCATTGTCGCTCATAATGCAGGCAACATGCTCGAAGGCCGACAGGGCTTTCATACGGTTCCCAATATGGCAGCTTTACTGAAAAACAGATTGGGGATCACAAACCACGAATGTTTTGCGTATGATTTGCTTTTTGGCTGTCCGGGATGGCTTCAGGGAGTTATTCAGGCACACCAAGCCATTCAGATGGGAGATGCCAAACATGTATTGGTAGTAGGGTTGGAGGTTGCCTCTCGATTATTAGACCCGCATGATTTGGATTCTTTGATCTTGGCCGATGGCTGTGGCGCTGCGGTTATTTCGGGTACTGCCAATGAGCAGGAAGGCATTATTTCTTATGCTACTTATTCGCACGCTTTAGATGATATTTCCTGCATTTATCTCGACCGTTCGTATAACAAAGAATTAGAAGCGCCCACGCTGTTTAAAATGCACGGCAAAGATGTCTACAAATATGCCACGGTTTGGGTACCGAAAGTGATTAAGAAAGCTTTGGATAAAGCAGGCATGGATGTTTCGGAAGTGGATATGTTTCTATTTCATCAGGCCAACGGGAAAATGCTGCACGCTTTTGCCAATAATTTGGCCCAGATGTACGGAATTGAAGGACTTTCTTTTGAAGGTAAAATTCCAACGACCATCGAATTTACGGGAAATACCTCAGTAGCTACGATTCCTACGATGTTGGACTTGATTCGAAAAAACAAATTGGGAGCCTATAAAATAAAACCGGGCGATACAGTGGTACTTGCCTCCGTAGGTGCTGGGATGCACTGTAACGCCCTGGTTTATCAGTTTTGAAATTTACCACCAACGGTAAAATAATCCTGCGCGAACATTTAAAGTGGAGGCGTCTTTGATGCCTTCACTTTCAACAGTAAAAGGAATGTGTTGGTAGGTCGCACCTAATTCCAATCCTAAATTGCCGGTTTTCTTAAACAAAACGCGAACCCCTGCACCCGCCTGAGCTACAAATTTGAACCCATTGTCGCCTGTTGCGATGGCTCCCCAATAATTGGCTACTTCGGCATACGCTCCACCTACTCCGACCTGAATATACGGTCTGACCAAAGAATTTACTTTTCCAATGTGATAACTACCCGTTACTACCAACGGATAAGCCGAGAAAGTACGCGTTTGTACTGCCGAAATATCCTGACCGTCAAAGTTATAGACCTGACGGGGTAAACGGTTTTTGAAATATTGTGACCCTACCGACACCCCCAGCGACATATTGTTTTTAGGAAATACAAAATCCAATCCAAGGGTATAGTTGCGGAGTGAGGTTTTGTCCATGTAGTCACCAAAAGTACCTGCCGGAAGTCCTAATCCACCCGTAACAGATACACGGTAGGTGGTATATCTTTCGTAAGGCGATTCTCTTTTGAATAATTTCGAACGGTCAATGACTTGTTGTGCCAAAACAGACGTAGAAAAGCCCAACAGCAATCCCAGCGTCCATTTCCATTTATTATTTTTCATTTTAAAAACGGTTTTTAATTCTTTTTTAAATAAGTCGATTGTGTAAATACATTTTCGACGACTGAAGCCAAGGTGCTTTCGTCAAAAATACCGGAGCCCCGAATTTGTGCATTCCAAATAATGGAGGGTTGTTGACCGGAGACTGCGTTTTTGAGGTCAACGATTTCAATGTACCAGTAGGTTTCGGTACTCTCATAGTACGAATACGTGGGCGGATAATAAAAACCGCCTCCGCCTCCGTATCCCCAATAACTGTTCCACGGGTTGTAGTTGGCCACGACTCCCGACTGGGTTTCGCTGATGCGAATGACGTTTACACCTAAATCAGGCTTTTCACTGCGTAAAATGCGTTTGTAGCCTCTTTTGGTTAGGTTGTCGGCCACTCGTCCCAAAATTCGGAAATCAAGGGGCAACGTAGATACGCCGGTACGCTGGTTTTGCAGAAGATATACGCTGTCAGCCAAGCTGAAGGTTTGATAGTTTCTAAAATTGGCCGATTTTTGGTAATTAGTAATAAAGACCTGCGAATCTTCGGGGGTTAAATCCTGCAATGCATCAGGCGCACATGACCAACTCATGGCTGCCAGCAAAAGCACCGAAAGAAGGGAGGCATGTTTAACTTTCATTGTCATTTCAAAGTTGTTTATTAGTGAATACTATTTAATAACGAAAATAGACCCCAAATCATTTCACCCTTTTTATGCTCAAAATCGCTTTCGACCCTATTTATTGTCATCCACTTCCCAAAGGACCAAACGGTGAACCCCATCGTTTTCCTATGTTGAAATATGAGTTGATTCCCGAGCAACTTCTGTACGAAGGTACGTGTACAACTGAAAACTTTTTTTCGCCGGGTGAATTGAACGAGCGTTGGATTTTGGGGGTACATACGTTGGAGTATTGGGAAGATTTGAAAAATCAACGTATCTCGGATAAAATGGTCAGACGCATTGGTTTTCCGCTTTCGCAACGCCTTATTGAACGCGAAACACGTATCGCCCAAGGCACTATTGAGTGCTGTCATTTTGCATTCAGTTACGGTGTGTCGATGAATGTAGCAGGCGGGACACACCATGCTTACGCCGACCGTGGGGAAGGTTTCTGCCTGTTGAATGACGTAGCAATAGCATCTAATTATTTGTTAGAAAATCAGTTGTCTAAGAAGATTTTAGTCATTGATTTAGACGTTCATCAAGGCAACGGTACAGCTGTTATTTTTCAAAATGAGCCCCACGTCTTTACTTTTTCCATGCACGGAAAAGACAATTATCCCTTACACAAAGAAATCTCTGACTTGGATATTCCGCTGCCTACGGGAACAACGGATGAAGTCTATTTAAAACTGTTGGCAGAAACGTTGCCTTCATTAATTGAACAACAAAAACCTGATTTTACTTTCTACATATCAGGAGTTGATATTTTGGAAACCGACAAATTAGGACACCTGAAAGTAAGTCAGGAAGGTTGCCGACGACGCGATGAACTGGTTTTTGAACAATGTAAAAAGCATCAGTTACCAGTAGTTGTCGCCATGGGCGGCGGGTATTCACCTCGTATTGCGGATATTGTGGAAGCTCATTGTAACACCTATCGGGTGGCGCAGGAAATGTATTTTTAAGCTATTTCAATACCTGATACGTTAAAAAAGCCAAACCGTAAGCCAGCACAGTCATGTACACCAACTGAATAATCGGCCATTTCCAACCGTGGGTTTCGCGATACACCGTTGCGATGGTACTCATGCACATCATGGCAAATACGTAGAAAATCAATAACGAAAACGCCAAGGCAGGGGTGTACATCGGTTGGCCCGTTTTTGGGTTTATTTCGGAGCGCATTCGGGCTTTGATGGTATGATTATCCTCATCAGCTACGCTGCCAATGCTGTAAATCGTGCTCATGGTTCCGACAAACACTTCTCGTGCCGCAAACGAAGCAAGCAAAGCAATGCCGATTTTCCAATCATATCCCAAAGGAGCAATAGCGGGTTCGATAAATTTCCCAAAATGCCCCGCGTAAGAATTCTCAAGTTTATAAGCAGCAACCGCGTTTTCAAAGTCAGTACCCTGAAGAGCAGGGTTTGATTTCTGTACCGTTTCTTCGGCACGTGCAATACTGTCGCCCGGGCCGTAAGTGGCCAATACCCACAGAATAATCGAAATCGCGACAATGATTTTTCCCGCTTCTGTCACAAACGATTTGACACTGTCCCACACGGCCAAACCTACATGATACCAACGGGGAACTTTGTAAGTAGGCATTTCCATGACAAAATACCCTGTTTCAGAGCTTTTAACGATGCCTTTGATAGCCCATGCCGAAAGTAAAGCACTGATTAGACCCAAAAGATACAATCCCATCAAAGTGAGTCCTTGCAACGTAAAAAAGCCAAAAACCGAGGTGGCTGGTACCACTAAAGCAATCAAAATGGTAAAAATCGGTAAACGGGCCGAGCAACTCATCAGAGGTGTAACCAAAATCGTGAGCAAGCGTTCTTTTCGGTTACCAATACCCCGCGCTGACATAATGGCAGGTACGGCACAGGCAACTCCCGAAATCAACGGTACGACACTCTTACCATTCAACCCAAATTTTCGCATGAGTTTATCCATAATCACCATGACCCGCGCCATGTAGCCCGTTTCTTCCAACAGGGCAACCAATAGGAACAGAAAAGCAATTTGAGGGATAAAAATCACCACTCCGCCGATTCCCGCAACGAGTCCATCGGTAAGCAGGTTGGTCAAAGCACCGGCAGGAAGTTGTTGATTCAGCCAATCGTTCAACGAAGATACGCCCGCATCAATCATATCCATCGGATACGTAGCCAACGTAAAAACGGCCTGAAAAATGATGAGCAGGACAAACAGGAATACGGCATACCCCCAAAAAGGGTGGAGTAAAACGGCATCCAAACGCTTTGTCCAAGGAGGTTTTACCAAAAAATCAGCAATGGTTTTGACGGAATCTTTGACCAATCCATCAATGACGGCGTAGCGGTGCATAGTTTCAGCGGCTTGAAAACCACTTTCCATGAACCCATATTTTTCAATCAATTTGTCAAAAGCAACTCGTTTTTCGGTGGAAAAAAACGAAAATATATCGTGCTGTTGCACATATTGCAACGCCAGGTAATTGTTAGAGAGCTGATTGTTTTTCTTAACTTCTTCAATTAACTCAGGAAATTGGTCGGCGGGATTAAAATAATAATTGCGATGGGTTACCGGATTTTCAAGGGTTTGAACGATAGCCGATTTTAAGTTAGTAAGTCCTTCGCCTACGCGTGCGTTGATGCGTACTACTGCAACCCCAAGTTTCATCGCCAGTTTTACTGCATTGATTTGGAGGTTTTTATCTCGTGCCACATCCAGCATGTTCAATGCCAAAACCACGGGCAAACCTAAATCAGCTACTTGCGTAAAAAGCAGCATGTTACGTTTCAAATTGGAAGCATCGGCAACCACGACGACGACGTCGGGATAATCCTGGTGCTGAGGATTGGCCAAAATATCAATAACGACGCGCTCATCAAGGGCTTTGGGATACAAACTGTACAGACCGGGCAAGTCGATGACAATTGCTTCTGTTTTGTCATCTAACGTCAACGGCCCTGATTTTTTCTCAACCGTGACGCTTGGAAAATTTCCCACTTTTTGACGAAGCCCCGTGAGTTGATTAAATAAAGAAGATTTTCCGCTATTGGGGTTGCCAACGAGAGCTATGATGGGTGTCTTTTTCAAAATGTTTAAATGCTATCTTCAACAAAAACCGTTGCTGCCTCTTCCCTGCGCATGGCAAGGCAATAGCCATTGACTTGAATACCAAGCGGATCACCAAAGGGTGCAACAAAATCCAACATCACTTCAACGCCGGGTAAGCAACCCATTTCGAGTAATTTTAACGATAAATCTACCTTTTGGAAAGCCTTGATTATCGCCAATTCTCCTATTTTTAAGTCTGCAATAGTTCTCATTCGTCATTCCTCTTTTATCTTCCTTGAGTTTTAATTCTTCACTTTCCCATCAAAGCAACACAGTTTTACCGCGAAGTGTTTGTACATAACGAATTTTATTTAGATTGAGTTTAAATAAAACTGTGCAAATTAACATCTCCGGCACAACAATTTCAAATGACTAATATCATCCTTTTAAATAAAAATTATAAGTAATTGATTGTTAGAGTGTTAAAAATGGAATGGGCATATTCCAATTATTAATTTGGTAGTTATTTAAAAGGTGTTGATGCACTCTTGGTTATAATTGACGACAAAAAGCTTAGTAACCAAGTGATGGTATTTGAGTTTTCTTGAAAAGGATAGGCTTTTTCTGACATATC